>JAISPA010000162.1 GCA_031275255.1 Acidaminococcales bacterium
ACTCCGATTATCCGTTTGAATTGTACGTCTGTCAGTTTTTGCGACTCGTCATATTTGTTCATCATACTTTATTTATCGGTTTTTTTAAGGTGTTTCTTTAATTATTGGAGAAGTCTAATGCCTGCTCTTTCGTTTGTTTGCCGTTTACGGCCTTGCCGTTTTTGTGTTAAGCGGCTTTGTCCGCTCTATATGCTGCCGGAGCATTTCTATTCTGTGGGCAAGGGCATAACAAAGCCGATCGCGCCTCTTTTCATCTATATATCGGTTTTTCTTCAATATCTCTCCGGCTTCCTCGTCAATACCTTTGAGTTTGGACAGGTCGATATGGCCGAAGTCCTTTACAAGCTCTATCTGTCTTTCATGGTCATTGCGGAACGGCCTGCACCCAGGCGGCTGCCCTGGCATAATTTCAATTTTGTTGTGCCAGAGGCTTGTGCCGCTGTCATACACCGGTGCGGGAGAAATAAACTTTAAGCTTTCTACGTTGCGGATAAAGCCAAAGTTGCCCATGTGCCTGTCTGTGTTTGCGATAAGATAATCGACCGCAAGCATTGAATCGATAAATTGCCGTGCGTTGCCAATGCCTTTTGCGTTGGTTTGGCCAAGCAAATGTTCATACAACGATTTATGGTTCGGTTGTTTTGAAATATTATATAATTGCCACGCTGTGACCAACTCGGTATCGGAAGTAATGAAGTTTTTGCAGATGCTACAGGTTTTTCCCTTGACTTCATAAAGCCGGTACTGTACGGCGGGGATGTTCAGCCGGCCAAAAATACTGGCGGCTATAACTTCGTTAAAAGGTTCCTGGCGGAAAGGGTCGCTGCCCGCTTTTACAAGATATCTGTCTGCGTTTCTTATAATCCACTTTTTCCTTAGCCAACCGTCGGATGTATTGTCCGGCGATATTAAATTGATGTTTTTGCAGCTTTCGTCTTTGTTTTCATCAAAGGCTATTTTGCCAATGTCTTCGGAAAAGTCATTTTCAAAAAAATTAATGTCTTTCCACTTAACATCTTTTTCGCTTGGCTTTATCCAATATTGATCAGACAAACTAAGCCCAAAACCCTTTGCGAGCAGTTCGTTTTGGTTTGCCAGGCCGATTTTCGCGAGAATATCGTTTAATCCGTCGCGGCTGGCGGGAATGGCACGGCTGTTCCACCATCTTGCTAAAGTCAGCTTTATTTCCGCGGCACTTGTGAGATCGATCCCCACCGGCAAAAAATCCAAATTATAAGGCTGCAATATCTTCTCAATATTGCCAAGCCGGTCAATTTCAAGCGAAATAACCGGCGTGTTTTTGTTCATCAGGATATAGTTCATTTGTTTGCCCCTTCTGCTTTATTGCCGCAGTATATCAAGGCATTGGCGTTTTACCGGCCTCGGCTTTCCGGTTTGTTATTTGGATGCCTTATTTTGTTTTTGGCTTTTTCCGCGAAACTACGGGCAAATTACTTGTCTTTTGCCGGCACGTTTTTTTCCGTGAGTTCAGGCAGCCGAGGTTTTTCCGGCAAAGGTTTTGTGTTTCTCTTTCGGACGGTCGTCCTGATTTAATTTATTTGGGCGGCGGCGCTTGGCGGCGAAATCTTTGCTATCCTTAATTATTGGAAAAGTCCATTATTATCGGGCCAATTCCAAGGTATAAGTGTTAAATTCATTTTCCGGCGCGGAGTTGAAATACGTCGTGTTATTCAATTCATAGCGGATAGCGTAAGTAATGCCGCCGCCGCCGTCGCGAACGCCTTTCACTTGCACTGTGCCGGTCAAGCCCGCAAGGGAAATCGGCAATTCGACAGGCTTGTGTTTTATCATAAAAGGTTCGCCGACGGGAACGCCGTTTATCAAAACTTGAACGTAATCGCCGTCTTCTGCGGCATAATCCCAAATCCAAACCTTGGTGCTGCCGGTGTTGGCAAAATTATGGGCAATGGTGTAGTCTTGCCGGCCGATGTCCGCATCTTCCGTCAAAAGGATGGTTCCGGCCGCCAACGCGGTTGACGTTTTGTCTGTGAGGGCCTGCCTGGCGGCGTCGGTCGTGTTTACCGTTGAATGCCGAGACATTATTATAAATACCGCCGCAAACGCCGCAAGGCAAAACACCCCGAACATATACAATGGTTTTTCGCGTCTTCTGCGCTCGGCCTTGTCTGTGGGAACAACAGGCGGGATGTCTTTCGGACGGCCTGAAGCGGCGTTTTTTGTGATTTGCTCATCATCGGCAGCCGCCTGCCCGTTCTGAAGGGGCGCGGCGGCTTTGGCCGAAGCAAAGGCAGAATTACCGTTACTTTTCAGCTCATTCCGCAGGCTGCCGTCAAGATTGTCATTCGGCACTATAATCACTCCCCACGTATTTTACCTTTTTCTTGTCAAACCACCGGCACATTAACAGTCTGCCGGCAATTATCTCGCCGAGCATAATAAAAAAGAATACCGTGTGCCGCGTTTTATCTTGAACTTCGTACCCATAGTTAATAATCATAGCGGCAACCCCTAAGATTATAACGTCAAGGTAGAGGATTTTTACAAGCGGAAACAACCACGGCAGTTTGTAGTACATACGCCGGAGCGCCGGCATTACAAGCGACATGCCGATAAAAAATCCCATAAATCCCAATACCATCATATTTTTCTCGTTTGATTTCGCAAATCCCGATTGCAAAACCGCATTAATGTCCGAAATAAAACCGAAAACCCATGCTATCAACATAAAAATGATCAAAAGCATAACGACGAAAAAGTACAATACAGCGCACACATTGGCAAGAAAATTTATCATAACGGCTAAACCTCCTCAATATCCGCCGCCCGGATAGTGATCAGTTCCTCGCGGGTTAAGTCGGTGTCCGTGTTTAAACGAAGCGCCTGTCTGTTTACCGAACGCTCGAAAAGATTTCTTACGTACCGGCCGTTGCCGAACGCCTCCTGCGTAACCGCCCTCTGCAGTAAATTTTTCAATTTTGTTTTTGCGCTGTCGCTTAAGGCATAGCCTTTGGACGAATAAATGCCGTCGGCAATCAGGAGAAGCTCGTCAACAGAATAATCGGCAAATTCGATAATGTTGGGGAAGCGCGACTTCAAACCGGGGTTGGTCTGCAGGAAATCGTCCATATTTTGGCTGTAGCCCGCAAGAATGACAACAAGGCGTTCGCGGTTGTCATCCATAAGTTTTACAAGCGTATCAATCGCTTCGCGGCCAAAATCGTTTGCGCCTCCTTGCGCAAGCGCATACGCCTCGTCAATAAACAGAACACCGTCCATAGCTTCTTGCACTTTTTCGCTTGTTTTTATGGCGGTTTGTCCGACATATCCCGCTACAAGACCCGCACGGTCGGTTTCCACTAACTTGTTCGTATTTATTACGCCTAAGTTATAAAAAACCTCGGCAACGGTGCGTGCGATCATCGTTTTGCCTGTGCCGGGGTTGCCCCGGAAAATCATATGGAGCGTTTGGGTACTGTCCACCGGCAGTCCGTTCTTTTTGCGTTCATTTTGAATTCTCAGCCGTGCCGCAAGACTTCTGACATATTCTTTGACCTTGTCAAGACCGATATTCTTGGCGAGAGCTTGTTCCAGGTCAAATCCTTTTGGCCCTGTTCGCACTTGTTTAATATCGGCGGCTATTATCTCGTTAAGCTCCTCTTTTTGCACTTCGTCGGCAGTTGCGATTCTTGCGGACTGATTTCTCATTATCGTTTCCACAATATTTCGCACCATACGGCCATTGCCGGATGCGCTGCTCGAAGCCTTCTTGGCAAATGATATTTGTTCCCTTAAAACAGGCTTGGCACTATTGGCCAGCGTGAAGCCTTTCGCGAAAATAATTTTCTCGGCTATCGCGTACAATTCCTCGGCATTATAGTCCGGGAAATCTATTAAAAGCGGAAAACGGGATTGCAAACCGGAATTTGTTTTAAGAAAATCCGACATTTCCTTTTGGTAGCCCGCAAGAATAACGACTATTTCACCTCGATATTCTTCAATCAGCTTGACCAGAGTATCAATTACTTCTTTGCCAAACCCGCCGCCGTTATCCGCAAGGGAATAGGCCTCATCAATGAACAGAACTCCGCCTAAAGCGTCGCGAAAAACGTCCCCGGTTTTCTTCGCCGTTTGCCCTGCATATTCGGCTACCAATCCTCCGCGATCGGTTTCCACTAGGTGTCCGCGTTTGACCAGCCCCATCTCCTTGAGCATTGCCGCAACTACGCGGGCGACGGTGGTTTTCCCCGTACCGGGGTTGCCGATAAAAATCATATTCAATGATTGGGTAGAATCAACGGAAACGCCCGCTTTGCGGCGTTTTTCATCAGCCAGTATCAGTTTGTACTGTGTGCGCACAAAGTCTTTGACGTTGTTAAGGCCAATTATTCCGGCGAGCCGTTTTTCCAAGTCGAATGTTTCCAGGTTTTCAAAATTAAAATCCGCCGCAGAGATAACATTCATTTGCTCTTTAAACGTTGCTTTTGTAATTTTTTTCGATTGTTCAAGTATTGCGGCTTCTATTACATTCCGGACAAACCGCCCATTGCCACCGTCGCTGCGCCCTTTTACCTGACTCTTTTCAAACAGCCGAATCAGGCCGTCAAAACAGTCGTCGGCCAGAACATAGCCTTTCGACTT
>JAISPA010000168.1 GCA_031275255.1 Acidaminococcales bacterium
AAGCTCAGAATGTCCTTGATTTGCGGTATTTACAACTTTGAACTATTGCATTAATTATTGGAGAGGTCTATTGCCTGACGATGTATTTTTTTCTTGAATAAATATATAATTATGATTAAGATAATAGCAGGGGAATTTGCCATGATCAGGGAAAACATAGCGCAAGTACGGGAAAAAATACGCCGCGCGCTAAACAGCCGCGCGGAGGAGAAGATTACCGGCAGCAATGTTACGATTGTAGCTGTTACAAAGACGCAGCCGGTCACGGTGATAAAAGGGGCGCTTGAAGCCGGTGTGGATGTTTTCGGTGAGAATAAAGTTCAGGAAGCGGCGGAAAAAATACCTTTTGTTAATGATTGCGCGTGGCATTTGATCGGGCATTTGCAGACAAATAAAGCAAAAAAGGCCGTAAGCTTGTTTGACTTTATCTATTCTGTTGACAGCCTGCGCCTTTTGGCGGCGATCGACCGGGAGGCCGCCGGGCGGGGCAAGCGCCAGGACGTACTCTTGCAGGTGAATGTTGCGGGCGAGGAAAGCAAATTTGGGTTTTTGGCCGAAGACTTGCTTGATATGACAAAACAGGCGAAGGTGTTTTCCCATATTCGCCTGCGCGGGCTTATGATCATAGCGCCGGAGACCGCTACCGCAGAATCTGTCCGGCCGGTGTTTAAAAAAGGCTATGAATTGTTTTGCGCTTTAAAAAATTCCTGGCCGGAAAATAAAGGCGTGGATACTCTTTCTATGGGCATGAGCGGTGATTTTGATGTTGCCATTGCAGAAGGCGCCAATAATGTAAGGCTTGGAACCGTAATATTCGGTAAACGCAGTTATTCGGGAAATGATTTATGAAGGGGGGGGACGGCTGTGAATTTTTTTGAAAAGATTTCTAATTTTCTCGGACTTTATGAGGAAGTTGAAATAACCGAAGGCGAAGAAATTGAACCGGAAAAAGCTAAAGCCAAAAGACTTGAAGAAACGCAGCGGCCGACAGTAGTAAGAAGAAATTCGGCGGAGGAAGCGCCGCCCTGGCTGTCAAAACCTAAACCTGCGGCAACTGCTGCCGGCGGCAGTAAAGTAGTCTCGCTGCCAACGGCGAACAAACAGATAAAAGTAATGTTGGTCGCGCCTAAAATATTTGACGACGCGCAGATTATCGCCGATCATGTTAAAATAGGCAAACCGGTGGTGGTCAATTTTGAGGAAACGGAAGAGGGCGTCATGAAACGCATAATGGATTTTATCGGCGGTACTGTTTACGCTTTGAACGGCAATATAAAAATGGTGGGCAGCAAAAACATGGTTTGCGCACCTAACAATGTAGACATTGATATAAACAAGGACTTTTCAACCGGAAAAGATTTTGGCCCTTGGAGGCAATAACCCTATGCAAAAGGATTTGCTTTTTATTGGCGGCGGCGTTATGGCGGAGGCCATAATAAAGGGAATATTGGCCAAAAGTTTGACCGTGCCGGAAAAAATTACCGTCATTGAGCCTTTGGCCGAGCGCCGTCTTTACCTTGAAAAAACGTACGGCGTACGGGCAGACAATGAAAGCGAGGCTTTAAAAAGGGCGCAAGCGATTATTCTGGCGGTAAAGCCGCAAATACTGGAAAGCGCCCTTGATGATGCGATAACCGCGCTGATACCGCATGACGCGCTTGTTGTGTCTATAGTTGCGGGAAAAAGCCTCGCCGGCCTGCGCGCCCTCTTGCCCCGGCAACGCCTTGTCCGGGTTATGCCAAATACGCCTCTGGCGGTGGGAGAGGGCATGACTGTTTTTGCGCGGGACAAGAGTACAAATGAACACGACGTGGAATTTGTCCACGCTATTTTTGCCGCCTGCGGAATGGCGATGGAATTGCCGGAAAGCCAGTTGGATGCGGTTACGGGACTGTCCGGCAGCGGTCCCGGTTATATATTCGTTATCATTGACGCTTTGGCGGACGCAGGGGTCATGGCCGGGTTGCCGCGCGATACCGCAATAAAATTGGCCGCCCAGACATTGGCAGGCAGCGCCCGGATGGTACTGGAAACCGGAAAACACCCGGCTCAATTGCGTGATCAGGTAACTTCCCCCGGCGGCACGACGATCGCCGGCATTGCCGCTATGGAAAAAGCAGGCGTGCGGGCCGGTCTGATGGGCGCCGTGCTGGCAGCAACGGAGAAATCACGGAGTTTCAGGGAAAAATGAACAACGCGCGTGAAAAAATAATCAGATATTACAAAGCTGGCGGCGATGAAATGCTGGCAGCGCGCCTGTGCGATTTGGCCGAAACAGCGGCGAAAAGCCGCAGATACGCAATAAGCGCTTTTCTTGATCCATACGGGTTGAGCGTAGCGGAAACAGTGGCCGCACATTTTGCTATGTTGCGGCTGGAATTTGAAGGAGGATTTGTTGGCGCGGAACGGGTAAAAGCCGCTTTTGTCGACAATGAATATCGCGGCGAACTCGTTTATGATATAATTGGCCTGGAGATAAAATGGGACAAGCGTTTTTATTCACTCGCGCATCGTGATGTTTTAGGCGCTGTACTGGGACTGGGCTGTGAACGCGAAGTAATCGGCGATATTGTCCTTGGCGGTGAGGGGGCGCAGTTAGTAGCCGGTCGAACGGCGGCGGATTTTCTGCTCGGCAACTTGACTGCGGTGGGCGCGGCCAATGTGTCGGTAAAGGAAATTGACTTTTCCGAACTTAAGCAGAAGGAAGAAAAGATTAAAGACATAAAAGCGACAGTCGCAGCTTTGCGCCTTGACGCCGTGGCAGCCGCCGGGTACGGAGTGTCGCGTTCATATATGGCGGAAGAAATAAAAGCGCAAAGGGTTAAAATCAACTGGAAAGCAGCAAAAAATGGGGCTCAGCCAGTACGCGCGGGTGATGTGGTTTCCTTTCGCGGCCGCGGCCGGGTAGAAGTCGCTGAAATAGGCGGCCTGACCAAAAAAGGCAGAATAAGCATTTGCTTACGCAGATACATATGATAATCCGCTTATTTTAAAAAGGAGGAATATAAAATGTCAAAACCTTTCGTTATTGTGGGCAAAAAATTCAATAAAGAGTTTAGGGGCTATAGCCTGATAGAAGTTGACAACCATTTGCAAAACGCCCAAAAATATATTGACGAACTATATTCAGAAAATATCCGGCTGAAAGAAAACGCCGCCGACGCCCAAAGCAAGCTGGAACAATACCAGCAGATGGAAAAAACCATGCAAAGCACGCTTTTTGTGGCGCAGGAGACGGCCGAGGAAATAAGAGTAAGCGCTCAGAAAGAAAAAGAACTCATTCTGGAGGAAGCTGAGAAAAACGCGCGCCAAGTAGTCTCCGAAGCTGAAACAGAAGCCGCCCGTCTTAAAGCGCAACTGCAGTCTGATTTACAGGAAGCGCGGGAAGAATATAGGCGGGTAAAACTTAAAACAGCGAGAATCATTGAAAAAACGCGCAACCTTTTGGCAGACGGGATTAAAGCCTTAAACAACAGTGAACTTAATCCCGAAACGGCTGAAACAGACGCGACAGCAGAAACAACGGAAGAAATTAAACCAAATATAAGCCGGGAAGAAACAGCTGACCAGGAAACAGCCGAAACGCAGCCGGAATCCTCGCCGACACAAGTGCCTCTCTTAGCAACGCAGGAAATTGAGCCGAACAAAGAAGAATCCAGCGAACAGGCGGAAATCAGGCGAAGAATGGAGGAAGTCTTGCGGCAATCGGAAGAAATAAGAGAACAGCTTAAGAAAAAAAGCAAGGCTACACATTGAGCGCCGGGAGACAGCCGTGATTATTTTAGTGCGTCATGGGGAGGCCAGGCATCACGTTGACGATTTAACCGGCGGCTGGACGGATTCCTCTCTCACGGAAAAAGGGTACGTCCAAATTGAGCAGGCGGCCGGTTGGATAGAGGACCTTTGCTCCGGTCAAAAACCGGCGGTTATAACAAGCGATCTTTTGAGGGCAAAACAATCGGCCCGGATTATTGCCGGACGGTTAGGCTCAGAGATCATAGTCAGCGCACTCCTGCGCGAAAAAAATAACGGACAGGCCGCCGGAAAGACTGTGCAAGCGGCTATGACCATGAGATTGCCGCGACAGGCGGATGATCCTGATAATAGAAATTATCCGGGCGGCGAGACCAGGCGTGAGTTTTTTGAACGTGTTATTAAAGGTACGGCACAACTGCTTTTGTCTGATAAACCTTTTTTTATCGTGGCGCATAAAGGCACAATCCAGAATATTTTGTTTTGGTGGCTGGGTTTTTCAATCGACGAAGCGTGCCGCCGCGCGGTATCTTTCGCGGTCAGCGCCGCCAGCATAACGGTATTGACCGTCAACGCGTGGAAAGAGCACGAAATATCCCTCCTTAATTATCGGAGGGATTTACTTATAAAAAAGGTAAATTCAACACTGTAAAACAGACGGCAATAATTTATTAGACTTCTCCAATAATTAAAGAAACACCTTAAAAAAACCGATAAATAAAGTATGATGAACAAATATGACGAGTCGCAAAAACTGACAGACGTACAATTCAAACGGATAATCGGAGT
>JAISPA010000196.1 GCA_031275255.1 Acidaminococcales bacterium
CGGAAAGCGGTATGATGTCCGTTACCGGAGAGGAAAATGGCGTACCCATGAAAATGGGCACGGCTATTTCTGATTTTCTGGCAGGCCTGTACGGGGCGTTAGGCGCCCTGGCCGCCTTAAGGCATCGTGATAAAACGGGTGAAGGCCAGTATATTGACGTCTCTATGCTGGGAAGTCTTATATCGGTTTTTGAAACCAACATTGCCGAGTGGACTGTCCTCGGAATGAGAGAAAACCGCCCTGGCAACCGGCGTTCCGCCGCAGCCCCCAGCAATATCTTTATGACCAGGACAGGTTATATTTATATTGCCGCGTTTTTTGACCGCTATTGGCGGAGTCTTTGCAAGGTAATGGGCCGAGAGGATTTTCTCCGGGATGCCGGCCTGGCAACAGGGCAGCAGCGCAAGGCGCGGGAAAGGGAAATAGAGGACGCCATCAAAGGCTGGCTCCGGGACAAGACCGCCGACGAAGCCGTCGCCGTTTTGGATAGGTACGATATACCTTGCGCTTTTGTCAATACTATTGAGCAGATGGCAGCAAAATATCCGGAACGCTTGTTGTCTTTTGATTATCCCGGCATAGGCAAGTTTACCATGTCCAAGTTTCCCGTTGATTTTTCCACTATAGATACCGCCCCGAGCCGCCGTCCGCCGCTTTTGGGTGAGCATAACAGGGAGATACTCTGCGATATTTTACATCGATCCGCCGGCGAATATCAGGCGCTGGTTGACGATAAAATAATTTAATTAAGGAGGAAATAAAAAATGAGAAAAAGCATTGTCGTATTTTTGTTTGCCTTGTTGGTGGTTGTTTTGGCGATAGGCTGCGGCAGCCAGTCAGCCTCCGACAAGAAGGGCGCAGTTGCGCCGGCTAAGGCTGCCACCGGGAGCGCCGCTATGGACCCCCAAAATCTCCCGCATCTAACCGTTGTAACAGCTCCTTTGGGTTCAGGCTGGTATCCTATTTCCGTACTCTTTGGCGAGTTTTGGATGAACAGTGTCAAAGGTCTGAACGTGTCAGTGCAAGAAGGCGGTTCCGTTGCCAATATCAAGGCTATCAGCAGAGGCGTGGATTCCAACGTCGGCTGGTGCTATACTACGGATCTTAACGACGCCAGGAAAGGCGCCGGGGTTTTTGACAAGGTTTATACTGACGCTTTGCCCATAGGCGCAACTTATCCCGTTTGGCTGAATATCATCACATTGCCTAACAGCAAGGTGAAATCTATTGAAGATCTCAAAAAAGCGAAAGGCAACTACGGAGGAGTGGGCAGCGGAAGCGAACTGGCAGCGCAGCGCCTTTTGGAAGGATATGGATTCAGCTACGCCGATATCAAAGCGGCGGGCGGCAGTGTAGAATACGGTAATTATGTGGATGCCGCCCAGCAGTTGCAAGACGGCATCATCGACGTTATGCTGGCTGGCGGCTCGCCGGAAGTACCGCCCGTAAGAGAGGTGGAAGCCCGGAAACAGGTGCATTTAATACCGGCGGAACCGGCAAAGTTGCAAAATGTTTTGGACAAGGGATATGTTTATATCACCAAAAGACCTATTCCGGCCGGAACATATAAAGGGCAGACGGAACCCGTGCCGGCCATTGCGTACCAAAGCGTTGTTGTCGTCAACAGAAATCTGCCTGATGACCTTGTGTACATAATGACAAGGGAAATCTGGGCCAATATAGAGACGATCCGCCGCGAACAACCGGCGCGCGGCAATTTGATGGATATTTCCACGGCTCTGGAAGGAGTCAATATTGCCGACCTGCATCCGGGTGCGGCAAGATTTTATAGAGAAAAAGGGATGATAAAATGAAAGGCAAAGATATAAAAAAGACATGTGTTGTGGGCGGCGGCCTGATGGGACGCCAAATAGCCCTAAACAACGCCTTGCACGGCTATGATACTTATATTTACGATTGCGCGGCGGACGTTATTGAAAAAGTACGGATATGGACTGATGAATATCTGAAGGACCGCATAGCCAAAGGCCGCATGACGGAGAGTGAAACAAAAAAAATACTGGAAAAATTTCACCTTGCCGCTTCTCTGGAAGAAGCGGCGCAAAGTGCGCAGATTGTGATAGAAGCAATTATCGAAGACAAGGATAGCAAAAGAGGTTTGTTCAAGAAACTTAACGCCATAGTGGACAATGATTGTGTTATTGCCTCCAATTCAAGTTATATGCCGTCATCCCTCTTTGTTGACTGCGTGGACAATTCTGCGCGTTTGGCTAATCTCCATTATTTCAATCCCGCCCTGGTACTTAAATTGACGGAAGTTGTGCAAGGCAGTCACTGCAGCGAAGAAACCGCACAATGTTTAATTGATTTTTCCCGGAAAACCGGCAAAACGCCTATTTGGTTAAAAAAAGAGTGCGACGGTTTTGTGGTCAATCGCTGTTTAAGGGCTTTACGACAGGAGGCTTTTGCGATTTTGGAGGAGGGTATTTGCAGTCCGCAAGAGATAGATATAGGCTTGGAGCTTGGCTTAAGCCATCCCATGGGGCCATTCCGCCTTAATGATTTGACCGGTATTGATTTAAGTTATCATGCCAACGAACGCATCTACAAAGAAACAGGCTTGAAACCAAAAGGCTACGATATTATCAAAGCCAAATATGAGGCTAAGGAATGGGGCCGCAAAACCGGTAAGGGCTGGTATGATTACAGCAAATAGCAAAAAGAAAAAGACGCTGTAAAATGTCTAATGCTGTTCCCCGGTTAAAACATGGATAAGATTTGCGAACTGAGTGATCGGTAACCGCAAGAACTATAAGTACACCTCCTTCCTGCTTCTGCGGCGCGGGAAAAGCCTGATTGCAGCAGATCGGCAAACCCCGCCTGCCGCCGGTCTGCCGCGCCGAAATCACCAGTGAAACGCAGGCAAAACAAAAGCAGTCGGCGTATAGCCGCGCGGTTGGGCGGCACGAAGAAAACGGCGGCAAGACACTCACACCTGAGGGTACGCAAACTTGGGATGAAATCACTGCCGCTGAAGGCGAACCGAAAAGTGGAAATCGTATCACCGCGAATATATGCGATAGTATGCGCGGTGGCATTATCATTCAGCGCAAATTACAAAACGCCGGAAACGCCGCCCATGC
>JAISPA010000277.1 GCA_031275255.1 Acidaminococcales bacterium
CTGCTCGGTTATCCCCTTGCCTACGCGATTGCCCGCGCCCGGCGGCACTGGCAGAAGATCGGCCTCTTGCTGGTAATGATCCCTTTCTGGATCAATTTTCTCATCCGCTCCTACGCCTGGGTAATTATCCTGCGCTCGCAGGGGGTGGTCAATTCCTTGCTTTTAAGCGCCGGGATAATCGAGAGTCCCCTCCCCCTCCTGTATAACGACGGCGCGGTGCTGCTCGGGCTTGTTTACGCCATGATTCCCTTTATGGTGTTGCCGGCCTACGTATCCATAGAACAGCTTGACCAGCGTCTTTTGGAAGCGGCGTCCGACCTTGGCGCGACCCCTTTGAAATCATTTTTCCGAATAACCCTGCCGCTTACCCTGCCCGGTATCGCGTCAGGCTCCATACTTGTTTTCATTTCGACGCTCGGCATGTTTGTCATACCGGACGTAATGGGCGGCGCTAAATCGCCGCTTATCGGCAACCTGATACAAAATCAGTTTCTGAGCGCGCGCAACTGGCCTTTCGGTTCGGCGCTTTCCATCCTGCTGGCCTTTTTGTCCATGCTGCTCATCTTTCTCTATTATAAAGCGCTCGGCCTGAGGAAAGGGGGCGGCCTGTTATGAACCGGCGCGTGGGCAGCTTTCTCACCGCTTATTCGCTGGCGGTTATTGCCGTTTTGTATTTGCCCATCTTCCTTTTGGCCGCCTATTCTTTTAATTCGTCGCGTATAAACGCGGTCTGGACCGGGTTCACCCTGGACTGGTACCTGTCGCTGTTAAAGAACGTGCGCGTATTGGACGCTTTGCGCAACAGCCTTGTCATCGCCGGCATAACGACCGCTATTTCCACCGTACTGGGGACGATGGCGGCGATCAGTCTCAACCGTTACCGTTTTAAATACCGGGCGGTTATCAACAACCTCTTGTACCTGCCCATACTGATCCCGGAAATAGTCATGGGGCTGTCTTTGCTGGTAATGTTCTCGCAGCTTCACATTCCGCTGGGGAAAAATACTTTGGTCATTTCGCACATAACGTTTTGCGTTTCTTTTGTCATAATAACCGTTGGCGCGAGGCTGGAAGGGATGCGCACCGACCTGGAGGAAGCGGCTCAGGATCTTTACGCCACCCCCTGGAAAACCTTCCGTTATATCACCCTGCCGCTGGCCATGCCCGGCATAGTCGCCGGCGCGCTCATGTCCTTTACCCTGTCGATCGACGACTTTGTCATAAGTTTTTTCGTCGCCGGCCCTGAATCGACCACCCTGCCCCTTTATATATACGCCATGGTAAAACGCGGCGTTAGTCCCGAGATTAACGCTTTGTCCACCATTATGATCGCGGCGACGACGGCGCTGATTTTACTCGGCCAGTTTATACGGCAGCGATCTGAAAATAAAAACGAACCAGGAAAGGATGATCCGATAAAATGAAAAAACCAGTTTTCTTCGCCCTATCTTTCTTCTTTAGCGCCATTTTGCTCTTTGCCGGCTGCGGCGCGCAAAAACCGCCGGAACCCCAAAAGCCGGCCGAACCGCAGGTGCTTAACCTTTTCGGCTGGGCCGATTATTTTGATCCCGAAATAATCGCCGAATTTGAAAAACAATACAACTGCAAAGTCAATTATGACGTTTTCGCCAACAACGAGGAACTGCTGGCCAAAATGCAGGCCGGCGGCGGCCAGTACGATATCGTACAACCGTCTGACTACATGGTTTCGGCCATGATTAAACTCGGCCTGTTGGAAAAAATCAACTTTAAAAACATGCCCAACGTTAAAAACATCACCTTGAGTTTCACCAAACCGCCTTTTGACCCCAGCGGCGAATACTCCGTCATTTATACCTGGGGGATTACGGGCATCGCCTACAACAAGAAATACGTCAAGCAGCCGCCGTCAAGCTGGGCCGACCTTTGGAAGCCCGACTACAAAGGCCGCGTGATTTTGCTCAACGACGGACGGGAAGTGCTGGGCATGGCGCTCAGGAAAAACGGCTTTTCCAACAGCACGCGCGACCGCAAGCAACTTGAGACGGCTTTCAGCGATCTGAAAAAACTCGTACCCAATGTGCTGGCTTACGATACAGACAATATCAAACAAAAATTCATCGCCGAAGAAGTCTGGATCGGTACCATGTGGTCGGGCGACGCCGTCTTTACCCAGGCGGAAAATCCCAACATCGAATATGTCATTGCCAAAGAGAACGGCGTCATCTGGGCGGATACCCTGGCGATACCCAAAAAGGCCAAAAACAAAGATTTGGCGGAAAAATTCATAAACTATCTTTACGAACCCAGGGTAAGCGCCAGAAATTACGAAGCCATCGGCTATATTGACCCGAACTCGAAAGCCTATGAATTTCACAGCAAAGAATACCAGGAAAATAAAGTTTTCAAAAACAGCAACGCCGCTATCAAAAACAGCGAATGGCTGACCGACGTCGGCGACGCCCTGACCCTTTACGATCAATATTGGACGGAACTGAAAACCATAAGATAAGCCGCGGGGAGGCCGTTTTTTCCGCCAGGCAAAGCCGTGAAGGCCATGGACGGCCAAATGCCGAATTTGCCAGTAAAAGGAAGTTCCTGCCGGGTCCGCCCTGCACCTTGCGCCGCGCCGGGCGGCAAACCGGCCTGCAAACCTTGTCCGTGTTCTAACCGGGCAGCAGTATTAGACGTATGCAAAGGGAAAGCATCCGTTTTCCGTTCCCCCTGTCACTTTGAGAAAACGCGAGCGAATTGACTGAAGCCGCCGTCGTTTCTTAGCGAAGCCGGGAAACGGGGATTTTACTGTTTGAGCAAAGCGAGTTTAAAATCCCTCCCGGCGAGCTTGAAACGTGCCGGCTGAGGGAATTGAGCGAGAGCTCAAAGGGAAAATTATTTAACGCATGTATGTTTGTCAATGATGTGAACCATATTGGGGAAGAATATACCTGATATGGTTCCTATGCCGATAGAATACTGACGAACCGTAGGCGGGCAATCCATCGCGGCGCTTCGCCTTATGCTGCCTGCTGCAACTCCACCAGCCGCTCAAGCGGGCTTTTGCGCCCCAGCGTCCTCATCGTCTTGTTGTTGCTCCACTTTAGGTGTGCCGCCAGTTTCCGGTTCAGCTCCTCTACGTCCCCCAATTTCTCCCAGTCATAAAAGTACCTCTGGTCGTTGCGGTGGCTGCGTTCTACCTTCCCGTTATGCCACGGCGTCCTCGGCGCGATCAGTTTGTGCTTTATCCCGGCCTTCTCCAGCGC
>JAISPA010000017.1 GCA_031275255.1 Acidaminococcales bacterium
CAGGAACACAGCGTAGTGCTCATCCGGGGCGGCAGGGTAAAGGACCTGCCGGGAGTACGCTATCATATTATCCGCGGCGCCCTTGACACGGCCGGAGTGGCCAAACGCAATCAGGGCCGTTCCAAATACGGCGCCAAACGTCCGGCGCCGGCTAAAAAGTAACGCTAAAATAAGGAGGATGGCTTATGCCGAGAAAAGGCCCTGTTGTCAAGCGCGATGTGCTGCCTGACCCAGTATACAATTCAAAACTTGTAACAAGATTTATCAATAAAATAATGCTCAGCGGCAAAAAAGGCGTGGCCGAAAGCATAGTATATGATGCTTTTGAAATAATTCGCGCCAAGACGGGCAAAGACCCGATAGAAGTATTTGACGCCGCACTGAAGAACGCCATGCCGATCCTGGAAGTCAAGGCCCGCCGGGTAGGCGGCGCCAATTATCAGGTACCGGTTGAAGTCCGCGCGGATCGCAAACTGACCCTGGGTATCCGCTGGCTGGTCAATTATTCCCGGCTGCGCGGCGAACGCACCATGCACGAACGGGTAGCCGGAGAGTTGATGGACGCCGCCAACAGTACGGGCGCGTCCGTGAAAAAACGCGAAGATACGCATAAAATGGCGGAAGCCAACAAGGCGTTTGCGCATTATCGCTGGTGACGGCAATGTCTGGTTGCCTAAGGAGAGGTGAAAGCTGTGTCCAGGGAATTTGAGCTGGAAAAAACAAGAAATATCGGCATAATGGCGCATATAGACGCCGGCAAGACTACTACGACCGAGAGGATTTTGTTCTATACCGGCCGTATACACAAGACCGGCGAAGTGCACGAAGGCGCCGCCACAATGGACTGGATGGAGCAGGAACAGGAACGCGGAATAACCATAACTTCGGCGGCTACGACCTGTCATTGGAAAAAACATCGGATAAACATTATTGATACGCCAGGGCACGTTGACTTCACGGTGGAAGTGGAACGCTCCCTGAAGGTGCTGGACGGCTCGGTGGCGGTCTTTTGCGCCAAAGGCGGCGTAGAGCCGCAATCGGAAACGGTGTGGCGGCAGGCCGACAAATACCATGTCCCGCGTATGGCGTATGTGAATAAAATGGACGTCAACGGCGCGGACTTTTTCCGCGTGGTCGATATGATGAAAACGCGCCTGGGCGCGAACGCCGTGCCTATACAGATACCAATCGGCGTGGAGTCGTCCTTTGTCGGCATGATTGATCTGGTCAGGATGAAAGCCCTGATTTATTCGGAAGACATGAAAAAAGAACCGGAAGAAACGGAAATACCCGCCGATATGCTTGAGGCGGCCGAAACCTGCCGGCAGGCGATGCTGGACGCGGTGGCGGAAAACGATGACGCCCTGATGATGAAATATCTGGAGGGCGAGGAACTGACGGAAGAGGAAATCAAGGCCGGGATTAGAAAAGGCGTTGTTGCCTGCAAACTAACGCCGGTGATCTGCGGATCTTCCTATAAAAATAAAGGCGTGCAGCCGCTTTTGGACGCGGTTGTCGAATATATGCCAGCGCCCACGGATATACCGCCGATCGGCGGCGTAAATCCCACGACCGGCGCGCCGGACAGCCGCGAGGCAGACGACAGGGCGCCTTTTTCCTCGCTGGCCTTTAAAATCATGGCCGATCCTTTTGTCGGCAGGCTGTCATTCTTTCGCGTCTATTCGGGTACGCTTGACTCGGGCTCTTATGTTTACAATTCCACCAAAGGCAGACGGGAGCGCATCGGGCGCATATTGCAGATGCACGCCAACCAGCGCCAGGAGATTTCCCGGGTGTACACGGGCGACATCGCCGCCGCCGTGGGACTGAAAGATACCACCACCGGCGACACGCTTTGCGATGAAAAAGCACAGATCGTCCTGGAATCAATGATTTTCCCCGCGCCGGTAATTTCGGTGGCGGTGGAACCCAAGACCAAAGCCGACCAGGAACGCATGGGCATAGCGCTTTCCCGCCTGGCGGAGGAAGACCCGACTTTCAAAGTGCATACGGACGCCGATACCGGGCAGACGATTATTTCCGGCATGGGGGAACTTCATCTTGAAATCATCGTGGACAGGCTGCTGCGGGAGTTTAAAGTCGGCTGCAACGTCGGCAATCCGCAGGTCGCCTATCGCGAAACGATCAGAAAACCGGTCAAGGCCGAAGGCAAGTTTGTCCGCCAGTCGGGCGGGCGCGGTCAATACGGTCATTGCTGGCTGGAGCTTGTCCCGCAGGAAGCGGGCGCAGGGTTTGTCTTTGAAAACAAAGTGGTGGGAGGCGCCATACCCAAAGAGTATATCACCCCCATTGAAAACGGCGTGAAAGAAGCGATGGAAACGGGCGTCCTGGCCGGATACCCGGTGGTAGACGTTAAAGTGCTGGTGTATGATGGTTCATTCCATGACGTCGACTCGTCGGAAATGGCTTTTAAAATAGCCGGTTCCATAGGTTTTAAAGCAGGCGCGCAGAAAGCCGATCCGGTGATCCTGGAGCCTTACATGAAGGTGGAAATCATCGTGCCGGAAGAATATATGGGTGACGTGATCGGCGATTTGAATTCGCGGCGCGGACATATCGAAGGCATGGAGGCGCGTTCGGGCGCGCAGGCTATCCGGGCCTTCGTACCCCTGGCCGAGATGTTCGGTTACGCGACCGACCTAAGGTCCAGAACGCAGGGGCGCGGCAACTATACCATGGAATTTGATCACTACGACGAAGTGCCGCGCAATATAAGCGAGGCGATCGCGGCGAAAAGCCGCGGCGGCTGAAAAACAGACCAGGCCGGCTAAAGATGCGGCCTGACATATAAAGAAAGAAATTAAAGCAGGAGGCAGGAGAAAATGGCAAAACAAAAATACGAACGCACAAAACCCCACGTGAACATAGGCACGATCGGACACGTCGACCACGGCAAGACCACCCTGACGGCGGCGATCACCAAAGT
>JAISPA010000021.1 GCA_031275255.1 Acidaminococcales bacterium
ACTTTGGTGATCGCCGCCGTCAGGGTGGTCTTGCCGTGGTCGACGTGTCCGATCGTGCCTATGTTCACGTGGGGTTTTGTGCGTTCGTATTTTTGTTTTGCCATTTTCTCCTGCCTCCTCGTGCCTTTAAATATTGCGCGAAGCCGCGCTTCTTCTGCCCGCGCAACCTTTTTGCCAATATAGTACCCCGTAACACCTAAAAGTTCACCAAACGCCGGTCTTTTCCCCGCCGGGCGATGCTAAAAAGCCTCGCCGAACCTGTGAAGGCCAAGGATGGCCAAATGCAGAATGCCAACATAACCGCCGTAGTTTTGCGCAAGCCAAAGACGCAGCGAAAAACGCATCGGCGGGTTGTCCTCTATGAGGGGGAAAGCAAGCATTCTGCCGGGTTCGCCTGCATTTTGCGCCTTGCCCGGCGAAAAAATCCTCGCCGTTAGCTGACAACCTTTTAAGTGTTACAAGGTACTAATAAAAAACATGTCATATATCCTGAATAGACGACATGCCTGACCTTTTGCTTTGGTGGCGGCGCAGGGACTTGAACCCCGGACACTTCGGGTATGAACCGAATGCTCTAGCCAACTGAGCTACGCCGCCATAAAATTGGAGCTGATGACCGGGATTGAACCGGTGACCTTATCCTTACCAAGGATACGCTCTGCCGACTGAGCTACATCAGCGCGAATTGCCGATATGGCATAATCTGCGGCCCGCCGCGGCCAATCCGGTAAAAACCGTTCTCGTCCGTCATAGCGAAAGCGCGGGTAACATTCAACTTTATTATAGCAGGTTTAAGATTACTGTACAATAATACATGATAACAGGCTTTATGTCAACACGGACTTAAAGTTAAATGAAAGTTGATAATCCACGATATTTTGTGGTACAATATTTCCACTATGACACCGGGTTTCCCGCGGAAAACCAACTCCCCGGCAAAGCTGTTTCTTTAAAATTATTTATCGGGCTGTCGGCTTTCGTTGTCTTTCCGTTGCGGCCGGTTTTGGCTGTTTTGCCTGAGCCGTTCGGAAATTTCTTATTATTCTTACATATTGGTATCGGCGCAGGCAATGAAACATCCGCCAAGGGTCGAAATGCCGGCACTGCCGGCGCGGTTGAAATTAAAAACCGTCCGCCGTATAGAATCTATCACCGAACGGGACCCTATCCGGCAAGCGCAGCTTGCCCTTTCGGGAGCGAACATTCGGCGGGTTTGGACTCTTGCTGGATGAAGTCCCGCTCAACGCGTTGTCACGGCAAAATTGTTGCCGAAAGTAAAAAAGAGGAAAACGGTTTCGGCTTGAATACTTGCACCAGCGGCGGCAATATATTTTCAGGGAGGAACGGCTATGGATTTGACAAAATGCAGAAGCGCTTTTAAAGCGTATGATTTGCGCGGCAAGGTTCCGGACGAATTGAACGAGGAACTGGCCTATCGCATCGGCAGGGTTTTCGCCAACCTGCTTTCAGCCAAAAAAGTGGTATTGGGGCGCGACGCGCGGCTTTCCGGCGAGAGCATCCAGAACGCTTTGGCGCAAGGATTGACGGACGCCGGCTGTTCCGTTCTGGATATAGGGCTTTGCGGCACGGAAATGGTGTATTTTGCCACTGCTTTCTTGCAAGCGGACGGCGGCGTCATGGTTACCGCCAGCCATAACCCCAAAGAATACAACGGCATGAAATTTGTGCGGGAAGGCTCGCGCCCGATTTCCAGCGATACCGGACTTATGGAGATTGCCGACCGCGCACTTTCGGGAAGTTTTACGCGCGGCGCGGAGAAAGGGCGAAAAAAAGGCCTTGTTGACAAAGTTGATGTGATGGGGGATTATATCGGACATCTTTTGAGTTATATTGACCCCGGCGTGTTAAAACCGCTGAAGATAGTGGCGAACGCGGGCAACGGCTGCGCGGGCGCGCCGCTCGAACAGCTGGAAAAGCGCCTGCCGTTCAAATTTGTCAAGCTCCACAGCCAGCCTGACGGCAATTTCCCTAACGGCGTACCCAATCCGATCCTGCCGCAAAACCGCGCGGAAACGGCCGCCGCCGTCAAGAGAGAAAAAGCCGATCTTGGCGTGGCCTGGGACGGTGATTATGATCGCTGTTTTTTATTCGACGAGAACGGTGAATTTATTGAAGGCTATTATATAGTGGGCATACTGGCGGAAGCTTTTTTGCGCAAGACGCCGGGCGCCAGGATAATCCACGATCCGCGTCTGATATGGAACACGTTGGAAACGGTAAGAAAATTAGGCGGGGAAGCGGTGGAATGTAAGAGCGGGCACGCTTTCATAAAAGAAAAAATGCGCCAGGTCGACGCCGTGTACGGCGGTGAAATGTCGGCGCACCATTATTTCAAAGACTTTACTTATTGCGACAGCGGCATGCTGCCCTGGCTGCTGATAACCGAGTTGCTGTGCGCCTCCGGCAAGTCTTTGTCGGAAATGGTCAACGAATGTATAGCCAAATTCCCCTGCAGCGGCGAGGTAAACAGGCGGGTAAAAGACGGCCCCGGCGTGATTGCCCGCATCAAGGAAAAATACGCCGGGCTCGGCAAGGTGGAAGAAGTGGACGGCATAAGCCTGGAATTTGATAAATGGCGCTTCAACGTCCGCATATCCAATACCGAGCCGGTAGTGCGGCTGAATCTGGAAACGCGCGGCGACCGGGCGCTCATGGAAGAAAAAACAGCGGAATTGCTGGCGGTTATCGGCGGCGATCCCGAGTAATTGAACTACTACCCCGTAACACCTGAAAGTTTACCAAACGCCGGTCTTTTTCCCTCCGGGCGGTGCTAAAAAGCCTCGCCGAACCTTTGAAGGCCATGGACGGCCAAATGCAGAATGCCAACATAACCGCCGTAGTTTTGCGCAAGCCAAAGACGC
>JAISPA010000084.1 GCA_031275255.1 Acidaminococcales bacterium
ACGTCATAGCCCTGGTCTTCGATCGCGCCGGTGAGCGCGGCCGTGTCCGCAACCGCCGGGTCGTGTTCCACCGTTACGGATTTGCCGCCAAGGTCGACGCTTACCCCGGTTACGCCGGCGAGGGCGCCGACCGCCTTTTTAATGGCCGCGACGCAGTGCTCGCACGACATGCCTTCTACTTTCAGAATGGTTTTTGCCATATTAAACGCCTCCCGTCATTTTAAATTAAAGGGTTTCAGGAGCTTGTCGACTTCCGCCGGTTTTCCGTCAACGTCCACAGGCACCTTGCCGAAAAGCCAGCCGTCTACTTTTCGCACGTCAACGCCCGCCTTGATGAAAGGTTCGGGGTTCAGCACGAAAACAATGTCTTTGTCATTTTTGCTCATGTCTTTTGCCCACTCAAACAGGTTGCCGCCGCCGAGATCAACGCCGTAATGGTCAAGCGCGGCATGATAGCCGATCGCGTCGCGCTTTAAGGCGACGATCTGCTCATAAGAGGCCAGCGGGGTAGGTTCGCCCTGATACTTGGGCTTGCCGCCGCCGAGCTTTGTTCCGACCATGATCTTGTCATCATGAAAGAGGATGCTTTCCGGCAGCTTGGCGGCGTCAAGCCCGGCGGCGACAAAGGGGCGCGCGTCAAGCTCAATCATGGCGTCATGCATTGGGCTTTTGCTGAAATCACTACTCCAGACAAACCTGGCCTGGCCGTCCGGCGCAGCCAGCGACCAACCGCCGTTCATACCGTCAGGCGTTATTTTGTCCGGGATGGTTTTTAAGACATCGCCAAAAGACGCTATGGAATTTTTCCCGACAACGTCCAATTGGTTAAGCTGGCCGCAGGCGGCGGCGAAAAGGGTTATCAGCAACAGCGCCGCTACGGGAAGTGATTTTTTTATCATGTTTTTCATCGAAATTTGCACAGCACACTCCCCCATCCACAGGAGGCAGGAATAATGTGTACCCTCCTTTTGCTTTTTATACGCCCATACTTTCCCGGCGCGCGGCCTTGAACCTTTTCAGCCGCAACGCGTTGGTCAATACCGATACGGAACTCAAACTCATGGCGGCGGCGGCAAAAATCGGGTTGAGCAAAGGTCCGCCGAAAATATAGAGCAGCCCGGCCGCCACCGGTATGCCGACTATGTTGTAGCCGAAAGCCCAGAAAAGATTTTGCTTTATGTTGCGGATGGTTTTTTTGCTTAAATCAATAGCGGTAGACACGTCCGTAAGGTCCGAGCGCATGAGGACTATGTCCGCCGACTCCATCGCCACGTCGGTCCCCGAACCGATCGCTATGCCTATATCGGCCTGCGCAAGCGCGGGCGCATCGTTTATCCCGTCGCCGACCATGGCGACTTTGCGCCCCTCATTTTGCAATTTTTTGACTTCGCTGGCTTTATCCTGCGGCAAAACCTCGGCCAGCACACGGTCGATGCCTACTTCGCGCGCGATCGCGGCGGCGGTTTTCCGGTTGTCGCCGGTGATCATAGCCACTTCTATCCCCATGTCGCGCAGGCTTTGGATCGCCGCGCGGCTTGATTGTTTCACGACGTCGGCCACCGCCACCACGCCGGCTGCCTTGCCGTCAAGCGCAACGTACATCGGGGTCTTGCCTTCCGTCGCGAGCCGGTCGCCCACCGCTTCGAGATCCGCCAGTTCAACATCCCGTTCGTCCATCAATTTGCGGTTGCCGGCAAGGACGGAGCGGCCGTTTATCATTGCCTCGATGCCGCGCCCGGTAAAGGAGTCAAACCGCTCCGCCGGCAAGGTTTCCAGCCCTCTTTCGGCGGCGCCGTTCACAATCGCCTGCCCGAGCGGATGTTCGGAGCCTTTTTCCGCAGAGGCGGCAAGCGTCAGCAGATCGTCCTCCCGCAGGCCCGGTACAGGCAGGACATCGGTTACGGTCGGTTTGCCCTCCGTGATGGTGCCGGTCTTGTCCAGCACTACGGTGTTTATTTTGTGCGCCGTCTCCAGCGCCTCGCCGCCCTTGATGAGGATGCCGTTTTCCGCGCCTTTGCCGGTGCCGACCATGATCGCCGTGGGCGTCGCCAGACCGAGCGCGCAAGGGCAGGCGATCACAAGCACCGAGATGAATATGGTCAGGGCAAATTCCAAGTCGCGTGTGCTTATATACCAGGACACGCCGGCAATCAGCGCAATCACGCAGACGACCGGCACGAAATACCCTGATACAATGTCGGCCGTCTGGGCGATCGGCGCTTTTGAGCCTTGGGCGTCCTCCACCAATTTGATGATTTGCGCCAGCGCCGTTTCGCCGCCGACTTTGTCCGCGCGGAACCGGATCGAGCCGGTGGTGTTGAGGGAAGCCGCGTACACCGTGTCGCCGGGCTTTTTGTCAACAGGCATGCTCTCGCCGGTCAGCATGGATTCGTCAATTGCCGTGTACCCGTCCGTAACCGTGCCGTCGACGGGAATCCTGGAACCCGGCCTGACCAATATAATGTCGCCGCTTTCCACCTCGTCGATCGGGATCTCTTTTTCTGCGCCGTTTTGGATTACGACGGCGGTTTTGGGGGCAAGCCCCATCAACTTCTTTATGGCGTCCGACGTGCGCCCCTTGGAGACGGCTTCCAACGACTTGCCCAGCAGAATGAGGGTTATAATCACGCCCGCCGTTTCAAAATACAAAGACTCGGCCAGGGCAAATTCACCGGAAGCAATCTGCCAGACGTTGAAAGCGCTGTAGATAACTGCGGCCGAAGTCCCGATCGCTATGAGCGAATCCATATTGGGGCTGCGCTGAAGCAGCGCCTTAAACCCGACCGTGTAAAACTTGTAGCCGACGGCCACCACCGGAATTACCAGCAGCAGTTCCAGCAAAGCGTAGACGAGCGGATAATTCATGGGATCGAGCCAAGCGGGGAAAGGCAGGCGCACAACCGTGATCATCGGCGCCATGGCTATGTAAAGCAGCGGCAGGGAAAATACCGCCGAAACGGCGAACTTGGTCCAAAGCGTCCGTATTTCCCTTTGTTTGCGCTCCCTGTCCTCGTCGGCCGCGTCCTTTTTGTCTATCTCCAAGGCCTTGTACCCGAGTTTTTCAATCGCCGCCCGCAGGGCGGATATCCTTATGATTTGCGGATCGTAGCTGACGCCGGCCTTTTCGGTAGCGAGATTTACCTCTGCCGACAAAACGCCCTCCAGCCTGCCCACGGCCTTTTCTATGCGCCGGGCGCAGGCCGCGCAGGTCATGCCGCCGATGGGTATAGTTACGCGGCTTTTATTTTTTTCCAGAACTTCATAGCCGATTTTCACGACGGCGGCCTTTATCGCCTCTATGGAAAGGCTGGCCTCCTCATATTCCACGAACAACTTTTCCGTGGCAAAGTTGACGGCGGCCTTTTCCACGCCCGGCAGCCGGCCGACCACCTTTTCTATCCTTTTCGCGCAGGCGGCGCAAGTCATGCCGCCTACGGCAATGTCCAGTTTATTCATAACGCGCTCCTTTAATAATCTGTCCTCCAATTGGCGAATATTTCTTTCGC
>JAISPA010000095.1 GCA_031275255.1 Acidaminococcales bacterium
TGCGTCAGGCCTGTCGATGGTCGCACGGAAGGGGTAGAGGTTGACCGCAACGATGTCTATGGGCTTTATGCCCTGTTTTTGCATTTCTTCCACATGCCGCGGGTTGTCGCGGACGGCGAGTATGCCGCCGTGGATAAGCGGGTTGAGGGTTTTAACCCGCCCGTCCATGATTTCGGGGAAACCGGTAAGGTCACCGACGTAGGTAACGGGCAGGCCGGCGTCTTTGAGCGTTTTCATGGTGCCGCCGGTGGAAATTATTTCCACGCCCATTTCATGGAGAAAACGGGCGAAGCCGGCGATGCCTTCTTTGTCTGATACGCTGATGAGCGCTCGCTTTATTTTTACGGACATGGCACACCTCGCGTTATTTGATTTTTACCAGCCGTCCGGACACTTCAAGCCGGTTTTCCGCCCACAGCCTGATCGCCTCCGTATAAGCCAGATGTTCCTGTTCCAGTATGCGTGCCGACAGGGCGTCTTCCGTGTCGTTTCCCAATACCGGCGCCGCTTTTTGGATGATGATCGGGCCGGTGTCCATGCCCTCGTCCACGAAATGCACGGTGCAGCCCGATATTTTCGCGCCGTATTCGATAGCCTGGGCCTGAGCGTTCAGCCCCGGGAAACTCGGCAGCAAGGAGGGATGTATGTTCATGATCCGCAGCGGCCAGCGGTTGATGAAATATGTACCCAGAAGGCGCATGAATCCGGCCATTGCTACCAGTTCCGCTCCGCATTCTTCCAGTTTTTCGCTCAGGGCTTTTTCAAAGGCGGCCTTGTCGGCGAAACGTCCGCGCTCAATCACGCAGGCGGCTATGCCGGCCGCCCGCGCCCGCGCAAGCGCGTAAGCCGCGCCGTTGTCGCTGATAACTACGCTGATTTTAACCGGCAGGACGCCGGCGCGTATGTTGTCGATGAGCGCCTGCAGGTTGCTGCCCCGGCCGCTGACAAGGACGCCGATCTTGCGGTCAGCCATCAAAGACGCCGCCTTTCAGTATGGTTTGGCGGTCTCCCGCCACAATCCGCCCGATTTGCTTCGCTTTTTCCCCCCTGCCGGCGAGGTATTCCAAGGCCGGTTTGGCGGTGCGCTCGGAAACGACGGCCAGCATACCCATACCCATGTTGAAGGTTCGGTACATTTCCGCCCAGGATACGTTTCCCCATTCTTTGAGTTTCGCGAAGACCGGCGGGATTTCCCAGCAGCCCGCGTCTATTTCCGCCGCGCAGTTCTCGGGCAGTATCCGCGGTATGTTGTCCACAAAGCCGCCGCCGGTTATATGAACCAAACCTTTGATCAGGAATTTATCGATCAGCGGCAGGCAGAGCGACGGGTACAGGCGGGTCGGCTCGATGAGCTCTTCGCCCAGCGTCTTGCCGAAAGCGGGGACAAATTCGTTTATATCCATTTTGTTTACTTCAAAGCAAATCTTGCGCACGAGCGAGAAGCCGTTGGAATGAAGGCCGCTGGAGGGCAGCCCGATGATGACGTCGCCAGGCTTGATCCCGTGCCCGGTGATGAGGGAGGCTTTTTCGGCTATCCCTACGGCAAACCCGGCTATGTCGTATTCGCCTTCGCGGTAAAACCCCGCCATTTCGGCGCTCTCGCCGCCGATGAGCGCGCAGCCGGATTCTTTGCAGGCCGCCGCCACCCCGCCTACGATTTCGGCTACCTTCTCCGGGATCAGCCGCCCGGTCGCCAGATAGTCCAGAAAGAACAGCGGCTCCGCCCCCTGCGCCAATATATCGTTGACGCACATGGCGACGGCGTCCTGTCCGATGGTCCCGTGTTTGTCCAGCATAAAGGCGATTTTGAGTTTTGTGCCCACGCCGTCGGTGCTTGACACCAGTATGGGACTTTTGTATTTGTCGGCGGCCAGGGCAAATAGTCCGCCGAACCCGCCGATGTCGCCGATTACTTCCGGCCGGTAAGTGGACTTTACCGCGCCCCTGATCAGTTCGACCGCGCGGTTGCCGGCGTCTATATCTACGCCGGCCGCGCTGTAAGTGAGTTGTTTGTCTTTCATTTGCCCTCCCCGCGGCATTGGCACGTTTCGCCGCTCTCCGCCGCCTGGCGGCCGTCCGGCTGATCCTTTGGCCAAAGCGGGTAGTCGCCGTTAAAGCAGGCGTAGCACATGGCGCCGGAGTCGCCGGCGTCCAGCGCCCGGCGCAACCCCGCAAGGGAAATGAAGCGCAAAGAATCGGCGCCTATATATTGTCTGATCTCTTCCACCGTATGGGTGGAGGCGATCAGTTCCTTCCTCACCGCCGTGTCTATGCCGTAGTAACAGGGATAGAGGATCGGGGGGGAGCTTATGAGCATGTGCAGCTCCCGGGCGCCGGCGTCGCGCAAAAGTTTCAGTATTTTGCCGCTGGTGGTGCCGCGCACAATGGAATCGTCGACTATGGCGACCGTTTTGCCCTCCACCAGCGGACGCACGGGGTTAAGTTTCATCCTGACCCCCACGTCGCGCTTTTGCTGGGTCGGCTGGATAAAGGTCCGGCCGACGTAACGGTTTTTGTTAAGCCCTTCCAAAAAAGGCACGCCCGATTCCATCCCAAACCCTATCGCCGCCGTCGTGCCGGAGTCGGGTACGGAAAACACCGCGTCCACCCGCTCTTTAAGGTCGGGATTTTCCCGCGCCAGTTCCCGCCCCATGGCGATGCGCGAAAGATAAACGCTCTGTCCGTCGATAATGCTGTCCGTCCGGGCGAAGTATATATACTCGAAAACGCAATGCGCCGCTTCTTTTGTCCCTGCCGCGAAAAAAAAACTCTCCGGCCGCTGTCCGCCCCGGGTGAAAACCACCACTTCGCCGGGTTTTACATCGCGGACAAATTTCGCCCCCGCCGCGTCAAGAGCGCAGGATTCCGACGCCACCGCCCAGCCGTCGGCGAGGCGGCCTATACATAACGGCCGGAAGCCAAATTTATCGCGCACGGCCACCAGTTTGTCGTCGGTCAGAAGCACTACGCTGAAAGCCCCTTCGACTTTTCTCATGCTTTCGACGATTTTTTCCTCAATCGCCTGTTTGTCCGCGCTGACGATGATCGCGACCAGCGCCTCGGTGTCCATGCTGGTATGAAAGAAAGCCCCTTTGCCGGCCAATTCATGTTTAAGCGCGTTCACGTTGGTAAGGTTGCCGTTGTGGGCCAGGGCCAGGTTGCCGCCGGAGAAACCGACCTTAAGCGGCTGCGTGTTCACAGGTATACTGGCGCCGGCCGTAGAATAGCGAACATGCCCGATGGCTTTGTCGCCTTTAAGTTCCGGCAGGCCGTCCCGGAACACGTCCGTCAAAAGGCCCATGCCGCGCTTGGCGTCCATCGCCCGGCCGTCTCCCACCGCGATGCCGGCGCTTTCCTGCCCTCTGTGCTGCAGCGCGAAAAGTCCGAGATAGGTAAGATAACCCACCGGCTCGGTCGCGGAAATAGCGCCGAATATGCCACATTCTTCCCTGGGTTTATCGTCATAAAGCTCTTGCCGTTTCACAAAATCCCCCATTATGTTCAGCGCGGCCTATTCTTTTTCGCCGGTCAGGCGGTAAAGCACTTCGTGATACGCGTCCTCCACCTGCCCCAGGTCGCGCCGGAAACGGTCTTTGTCCAGTTTGTCGTCCGTAGCGGCGTCCCACAGGCGGCAAGTGTCCGGCGTTATCTCGTCCGCCAGCAGTATCTCGCCATTATGCAAGCCAAATTCCAGTTTGAAATCGACCAATTTAATGCCTTTGCGCAAAAGATGTTCCGTCAGCGCCCCGTTTACCGCCAGGGCCTCTTTTTCCAAAACGGCGACCTGTGCGGGCGACGCCAGGGAAAGCGCCTTTATATGGTAATAGTTGACAAGCGGGTCGCCTAAACTGTCGTTTTTATAGTAAAGTTCCACGATCGGTTCGGCCAGCCATTCCCCTTCCGGCAGACCCAGCCGCTGGGACAGGCTGCCGGCCGCGATGTTGCGGACAACCACCTCCAGCGGCAGGACGTCGACTTTTTTGCACAAAAGCTCGCGGTCGCTCAGACGTTTGATCAGATGGGTTTTTACCCCGGCTTTTTCCAGCAGTTGGAAAAAAAATTCCGTCAATTTATTGTTAATTATCCCCTTGTTGACGATCGTGCCTTTTTTCAGGCCGTTGAAAGCCGTCGCGTCGTCTTTGTAATAAATGACCACCTCGTCCGCCTTTTCCGTCGCAAAAATCTTTTTGGCCTTGCCCTCGTAAAGCATTACGGACATTTCGGATACCCTTCTTTCCATAAAATAACATGATTTACATTAACATTATAACAGATTTTACATTTGACAAGATTATTTTTCCTGCAGCCGCTTCTTTAGTTTAGCGGTCTTGCCGGCCGCTTCCTCTTTCAGCCGCGCCCTGTACGCGTTCAGTTTTTCCGCCAGCGGCCCGCCGCCCACGGCCAATATCTCCACCGCCAGCAGCGCCGCATTTTTTGCCCCGTTGATCGCCATGCAGGCCACCGGTATTCCGGCCGGCATCTGCGCTATGCTCAAAAGCGCGTCCATGCCGCCAAGCGGCGTTGAATTGACCGGCACACCAATGACCGGGAGATTGGTGTAAGACGCCACCACCCCCGGCAAGTGCGCCGCCGCGCCCGCCGCGGCGATGATTACGCCTATGCCCCGTCCTTTCGCGCCTGTGGCGAAATCACGGACCAATTCCGGCGCGCGGTGCGCAGAGGCGACCGCCGCCTCAAACTCAACGCCGAACGCGGCCAGAGTTTCCCCGGCGGCCTCCAGCACCGGCCAGTCCGAGTCGCTGCCCATAACTATCGCAACTTTCAACATGCTTATTCCCCTTATCGCAAAATAATGCCGAATTTAAAGCAAAGCTCATATTTTATTTTATCCGGCGTTTATCCTTTGGTCAATAAGGCAAACCGGTTTCAATAACATTCCCCGGCTAAAATCATGGCATATTTGCGGCTGATCTGCCACACTGCTTTGCGGGAAATCCGCGCCGAATTTTCCGGTTTGTTTGCATTTTGCTTCTCGCAGGGCGGCAAATCGGCTCGCAAATCTTGTCCGTGTTTTGACCGGGGAACAGTATAAGTTGTAAGTTGCCGGTTCGGAATCGGCAAAAACCAACTAAATATTTAAAAATTTAACAAAAATAGACGTTTCAGTATTATAATTAATTTATACTGACTTTGCAAGGAGTGATATCGTGGCTAAGTTCGTTTATATCAACGGCGAATATTTTGATGAAAATAACGCGAAAATATCGGTTTTCGATCATGGGTTTCTGTACGGCGACGGTATTTTTGAGGGGATACGCATTTACGGCGGTAAAATCTTCAAATGCCGGGAGCATTTTGACCGGCTTTACGACGGCGCGAAAGCGATCGCCCTGAAAATACCGCTGGAAAAAGACGCCCTTATCGCGGCCACCGAGGAGACCTGTCGCAAAAACCAATTGGCCGACGGCTACATCAGGCTGATAATTTCACGCGGCAAAGGCACTTTGGGGCTTGATCCCGATAAATGCCCCCATCCCGGCGTAGTCATCATCGCCGACAAAATCCAAATCTATCCGCAGGAAATGTATGAAAAAGGCATGCGGGTCATAACAGCCTCCACCCGGCGCAACACCCCGGGGGCGCTCGACCCGCAGATAAAATCCCTCAACTATCTTAACAACATACTGGCTAAAATCGAAGCAGGCAACGCCGGCGTCCCCGAAGCCATCATGCTCAATTCGCAGGGGCTTGTCTGCGAATGTACCGGCGACAATATTTT
>JAISPA010000167.1 GCA_031275255.1 Acidaminococcales bacterium
ATTCGCGCCCAGCTGCGTCATAAACGACTGGTCGAGGGTGCCTTTGTCTACTATGCTGCGGGCAAAGTTGAAGCTGATGCTTTCGCCTACCGCTATGTCGGTGAAGAGTACGCCGCCCGAGGCAAGCTCAAGGGTTATATCGCCGAAAGAAGCGCCGCCGGTGTTGACAATGTTCGCGATGGTAATTGACTTGCCGTCAGCGGCAATCAAAACCGTTATAGCGGTGTAAGCCTTCATGCCCGCGCCCGCGTCGGAAGTGTAGAAAACTCCCCCTGCCGCGCCAGACTGCCCTACCTGCGCGTAACCGTTGCTTAAATCGCCGGCAGCAATCGCAGTCCCGCTGGTACCATATCCGGTAACGGCAACCGCTTGTCCAGCGGTGTCCACGTCGTTGTTGAAGATAACCTTGAACGAAGCTACGCCGGACTCGGTGGAATTTCTGATGATGGTGATCATGCCGTCGTAGATGCCGGTCTGCTGTACGGCTTTAATGGCTTCAAGCTGGCTGACCGCGTTGAAGGATACCTGGGAGTTGTTGTTGATGGTCAGGCGCCCTACAACGGAATCTTTCGCTCCCTGCAAAGAGCCGTCCAGGAGTTTTTTGGTGTTGAACTCCGTGGAGTTGCCGATGCGGTCGATTTCTTTCTTTAATTGCTTTATTTCACTTTCGATCTCGTTTCTATCGTCGTCGGTGTTGGTGTCGTTGGCCGCCTGCACCGCCAGTTCGCGCATACGCCCTAAAATGGCGTGCGTCTGGTCCAAAGCCCCTTCCGCGATCTGGATGAGCGAGGAAGTATCCTGGGCGTTCTTTTTCGCCATATCAAGTCCGCGTACCTGCCCGCGCATTTTTTCCGATATTGCCAGGCCCGCCGCGTCGTCCGCCGCGCTGTTGATTTTCAGTCCCGATGCGAGCCGCGCCATGGATTTTTCCGCCGCGCGGTTGTTGATGCCCAAAAAACGCTGGGAAGTCAGTGAAGGGATGTTGTGGTTTATAATTGATGCCATGATTTGTTCCTCCTTGAATTAAGACTTACATCCTAAATATTTTTGTTCGTTTTTGTTACAATTTGTCCGGGTAGTTGCTTTGGCCAGAAGAACGCCCCGGATTTTCACGCCTTGTTCTGCTTAATATATCGTGCCTGATGTTAAAGAACTTAAGTATTTAAAACAAAATTATTTTATGTGTTGCTTTTTCCGCGCCAATCCCAACTTATCACCGGCTCTACCCTCTCTGTCGGGAAAATCGCAATTTCAAGGACGAGCCCGCCCTAAACCCTATCCGCTATAGACCAGAGACGAACGACATTTTGCTTACTACGCTTATGCTGTTCCCCGTTTAAAACATGAATGAGGCGGCAGGCAGCAAAGGTCGGAGTAAAATGCTTGTAGAGTTTTTGCCAAAGCAAAAGCCGCGGGTCTAACTCCCGCGGCTTTTGCTTTGGCGCTATTTTCAGTTGCTTTTGCCTCCCGGACGCTTATTCACGCGGCGCCCGACGTTCAGCCGCCGGCCGCCGCCAGTTCCGCTCCCAGGGATATGGCTTTTTCGTTGAGCGTTTCCGTACCCTTGGGAACCCTGGCCAGCACCGCTTTTTTCAAGGATTCCGCCGATACGCAGCCGGTGATTTTCACCAAGGCGCCGAGCGCCACTATGTTGGCGAACAGGACTTTGCCGAGTTGTTCTTTGGCTGTGCGGGTGATTGGCAGGCTGAAGACGTTTTTAACCGGCCGGTCCGGCAGTCTGGCGACAAAAAGGCTGTCGGTTATGAGCAGTCCATTTTCCGGCAGGTCGCCGGTATATTTGTCGCAGGCTTCCTGGCTCATGGCCAGAACCGTGTCCGGCAGGGTTATTTTGGGATAATGTATAGGGTCTGTGTCGATAAGCACTTCGGATTTTGAGGAACCGCCCCGGGCTTCCGGGCCGTAGGACTGGGACTGCACCGCCAGCCGGCCGTCGAGGAGGGCGGCTTCGGCCAGGATGATCCCGGCCAGGATAAGCCCCTGCCCGCCTGTGCCGGACAATCTTATTTGCCGCATGTCAATGCCCTCCCTCTTTTCGCGCGCGGGCGATTATTTTCGCGTATTCTTCCGTGTATTCGGGCGCGTCCGCCTGATGCAGCACGCCGATGGGGAATTTATCCGCTTTCTGCTCATCGTTTAGTTTTTCATAGGCGGCGGCGGGCACGGCGTGGTCACGCTGCCATTTGAGCATGGCGGGAGCGTCTCCCAGCTTGTTTTGGCGTCCGTAGGATATGGGGCAGGAAGCGACGGCTTCAACGAGGGAAAAACCCTTGTGCCGTATGCCGCTTAGGATCAAATCCACCAGCATCGGGGCGTGAAAAGCCGAGCCGCGCGCGGCAAAGGTCGCGCCCGCGCCCCGGGCGAGCGCGGCCAGGTCAAACGGCCGGTCAACGGTTCCGTAGGGCGCGGTGGACGCTTTGGAATTGGTCGGGGTGAGCGGGGAATATTGCCCGCCGGTCATGCCGTAAGTGTTGTTGTTGTATAAAAGCACCGTCAGGTCGATATTGCGCCGGGCGGCGTGTATGAAGTGGTTGCCGCCTATGGCGGCGGCGTCGCCGTCGCCGGTAATGACGATAACGGTCATTTGCGGCGCAGCCAGTTTGATGCCGGTGGCGAAAGGCAGGGCGCGCCCGTGCGCGCTGTGCACCGTGTTGAAATCAAGATAGCCGGAGGCCCGGCTGGAACAGCCTATGCCCGATACCACGGCTATGTTGTCTTTATCAAGGCCGGTACGGTAGATCGCCTTGACCAGCGCGCCGGTGATTATCCCGTTGGCGCAGCCCGGACACCAGATGTGCGGCAGACGGCCCGGCCGGAAGTATTTTTCTATGAGTTGCTCCATAAACATTTGTCAAGCACCCCCGGTATGTTGCTTTGCCTTTTGCAGCGCCGCCAAAAGTTCGGCCGGGGCGATGGCCTCATTATTGCATTTGGCGTAAAGAGTTACCGGGCAGCGCCCGGCGACGGTTCTTTCCACTTCCAGCACATATTGGCCGCGGTTCATTTCCGCCACTATAATATGTTTTACTTGTCCGCCCAGGGCTTTGAGTTGTTTTTCCGCCAGCGGCCAGATGGTTATCGGCCGCAAAAGACCGGCCTTTACGCCTTCCGCCCTGGCCAGATCCACCGCCGCGTAAGCCGCGCGGGCAGTACCGCCGTAGGCGACGAGCGCAAAATCGGCGTCGTCCAGCCTGTATTCTTCCGTTTCCACAATATCGTCAAGGTGGTTGTTTATTTTGGCGAATAGCCGGTCGAGCAATTCTTGGGTCGCTTTGCCCGAACCGTCGGGAAAACCGTATTCGTCGTGAATCAGTCCGGTAACATGCCAGCGGCGCCCCTGGCCGAAAGCGGCCATAGGCGGCACAAGGTCGGTTTGCGCGCCGGAGTAGGCTCTGTATTCTTCCGGCGGGCCAAGCGGTTTTTTACGCTCAGGTTTGGGTATGGAATCATAAGCAGGCAGCTGGACTTTCTCCCGCATGTGGCCGATAATCTCGTCCATAAGCAAAATTACCGGTGTCCGGTATTTTTCCGACAGTTCGTAGGCTCTGACGGTCAGGCGGAAACATTCCGGTACGCTGGCCGGGGTCAGGACGATAATCGGATGGTCGCCGTGGGTACCCCACCGCGCCTGCATAACGTCGCCCTGCGCGGGCGCGGTGGGCTGCCCGGTAGACGGCCCCACCCGCTGAACATTAACGATCACGATCGGTATTTCGGCCAGGGCGGCATAGCCGATGAGTTCCTGTTTCAGGGAAAAGCCGGGCCCGCTGGTCGCGGTCATAACTTTTTTGCCGGTAAGCGATGCCCCGAGCGCAACGCCGATGCCGGCGATTTCATCTTCCATTTGAATGAAAGTTCCGCCGATGGTTGGCAGGAGGGCGGATAACTCCTCGGCGATCTCAGTGGAAGGGGTGATCGGATAGCCGCCGAAAAACTCGGCGCCGGCCGCGACAGCGCCTTCGGCCACGGCTTTGTTCCCCTGCATGAGTAAGGTTTTTGACACGATTTTACTCCTTTTCATTGTCCGCCGGCTGACGGCTGTCCGCGCGCAGCGTTTGGCCGGCGGAAGAATAGCTGTCGATTGTTGCACACTGAACCGACTCTCTCCGTGGAATCTTCTGCGGAATAAGTCCCGGTTAACGGGATTTCTTCGGGCGGGGCAGAGCATTAGGGGGTCGGGACGGGTTCAGTGATAAAAATAGCAAAATCCGGGCAGCGGGTTTCGCACTGCCGGCAGGTTATGCAAGCTGATGCGTTTAGTATTTTAACTTTTTCAATTTCGCTGATGCCAAGAACCTGTTTAGGACAAAAGGCCACGCAGATGCCGCAGCCTTTGCAGCGAGCCTCAATTATTTTCAGGCTCATGGTATTCCCCCTTTTGCCGCCTGGCGGCGGATTTTTGGGCTGTTTTTCCGGGGCAGCGCGGAAAGCGTCGCCGGCGGCGGCAAGCTGCGAATACAGCGCCGTGCGGTTTGTTACGGAACCAGCCCTCTTTGGCGAGGCAAGCTCGCCCTTTCAAGTACGAACATTCAGCGGGAGTGGAATCTCCCGCTGAATAAAGTCTCGTTTATGAAGCCGCCTTTTGCTTTTTGCTGAGAAAATACTGGAAGAGCAAGGTGCCGATCAGGATCAGAAGTCCGACTATGTCGGTATAAAATTCGCTGCTTATGAGACAGAGCGCGCCGGCAAAAGAAAGCGCCCTTAAAGGGACGTTCAGTCTGGTGAGCAAATAACCCTCGACCGCCGCGCCGATCATCAGAACGCCGATACAGGCGCCGAGGCTGACGCGAAGCCCTTCGGCCAGACTGGTGTTGATCAGTAAGAGCTGCGGCGAATATATGAACATATAAGGAACAATGAACCCGGCGATCGCCAATTTAACCGAAGCGAAGCCGGTTCTCATCGGGTCGCCGCCGGACAGGCCGGCGGCCGCGAAAGAAGCCAGCGCCACCGGCGGCGTCAGGTTGGCGAACATCGCGAAATAAAAAGCGAACATGTGGGCCGCGATCGCCGGTATGCCAAGTTTGGCGAGCGCGGGCGCGGCAATGGTGGCCGTGATGATATAGGCGGGGATGGAAGGCAGGCCCATGCCGAGTATCATGCAGGTGATCATGCTGAAGACCAGCGTAAACAAAAGGCTCTGGCTGCCCATGGCGATAATGGCGTTGGCCATGGACAGGCCGAAGCCGGTCTTCGAGGAAACGCCGATGATAATGCCGACGCAGGCGCAGGCCACGGCTACGGAAACCGTCGCGCGCGCGCCTTCCGCGAAAGCGTCCAGTACGTCTTTGCCGCTCATGCGGGTGGCTTTTTTGAGGCAGGAGATGATGATGGTAGCCACTATGGCCAGCACGGCCGAATATAAAACGGTGGTGCCGGAGAAAAAGAGCATGTAGACGAGAAAGGCGAGGGGCAGGATCAAATGCCCTTTGTCTTTGAGAACGCCCAGCGGTTTCGGCAGCTGGCTTTTCGGCAGGCCGACCAGGCCCAGCTTGGAGGCGCGCAGCTGTACCTGGATCAGTATGCCCAGATAATAAAGCAGGGCGGGAATGGCGGCGTGCACGATGATCACCGAATAACGCACGCCCAGGTTTTCCGCCATGATGAAAGCGGCCGCGCCCATGACCGGCGGCAAGAGCTGTCCGCCCACCGAAGCGGAGGCTTCCACCGCGCCGGCGAATTCTTTGGAATACCCTGTCCTTTTCATCAGCGGTATGGTAAAAGCGCCTGTGGTAACGACGTTGGCCACGGCCGAACCGTTGATGGAGCCCAGGAGGCCGGAAGCTATGACCGACACCTTGGCCGGGCCGCCTTTGGTGTGTCCGGCGAGCGCCATGGCGATGTCGTTAAAAAAACTGCCCATGCCGGATTTGCCCATGACCGCGCCGAACAGTATGAACAAAAAGATGTAGCTTGCGGCAACGCTCACCGAGGTACCGTAAATTCCTTCGGTATTCGCGAAAAAGTGATTGGAAAGCTGCAGCCAGGTATAGCCGCGGTGGCTGAACATTCCGGGCAGGCTGCGCCCGTACAGGCCGTAGATTATGAAAATAACGCTAAGTAGCGGCAGCGTCCAGCCGGTAACGCGCCGCGAAAGTTCCAGCACCAGCAGCACGAGGGCGGTGGCGGCGATAAGATCGTTCGTGTTTGGCCGTCCGGCCCTTTCGATGATGCCGTTGTAATCCCCCCAAACGTAGAGGGGGATGAGAAAGGAAATTATGATCAGCAGCCAGTCAAACCAGGCGACTTTTTGGCGGCTGCTTTTCCGGCCGAAAGGGTACATTATGAAACCAAGTCCCAGCATCATCGCCACGTGCAGCGAACGATGCTGAAGCACCACCGGCGTGCCGATAAAAGACGTAACAAAGTGATAGAGGGATACGGCGATGCAAGCCCAGTAGAACAGCTTGGCGGCGGCGCTTCTTCCCAGCGTGCGCGTGCTGGATTCCTTGTCGTATTTTTCTATGATCGCCTGCTGTTCCTCTGTAAGCGGGCCGCTTTCGCCGGGTATGGTGATGATTTCTTCGTTTATTTCTTCGTTTATTTCTCCGTTTTTTTGTCCGCCGGATTTGTTTTTCTTTTCGTCAAGTTCCATTTTTCACTGCCTCTTTCGCTCAATGACCAGGCGCAGCCTCGTATGCTGGGGCAATTGCCCGCCCCGTGCGACAAGTTTTCCGTTGAGCGTGATGTCGCGCGTGGCGGTATGGGAATTGAGCCATACAAGTTCGCCGAATCTTTGCCCGATTTCCTCCATATAGATAAGGCCGTCCTTCACATAGCAGACGCGGCCTTTGTTTTCCGGTATCCCCGCGCCGAAAGCCGGGAAAGTAATAGTGTCGAGGATAAGTTCGCCGTTTTTGTCAATATGGTAATATTCATTCCAGGGAATTTTCTCCAGGGAATGTATCCAGCCGAAAAACAGCTTCCCCCCCGGGCGGGCGGGTGTACAGGCGTAAATTTCGCCTGTTTTGTAATCATAAATGCGCATGACAAACTTTTTGCGCGCGCCCAAAGCCGTATCCGGCGGCAGCAGCAGTGTGAGCGAAAGCGCTATAAACATAATCGCGACAGGGAAAACGCCCAGGCGTCTCCCCTGCCCGAAAAACCCGCGCGCAAACATAAACTTGCGCCGCGCCTTAATTCATGCCTTTGTCCTTGTAGAATCTTGCCGCGCCTTCATGCAGGGGAACCGAGGTGCCTTTGATGCCGCGCAGGGCGGTGTCAAGCCGTATATGCGCCTTGGCCGTAGCGTGGGACGCGCCGATGGCCGCGAGACCGGCCGGCGAATATATATTTTCCAGCAAATCATAAACGACATCGGCCGGTAAATTTACGTCAACCAGCATGATGTTCATGACGGCGGCGGTTACGGTATTTTTGTCAGTACCGTAGGTAGCGGCCGGGATGGAATATTCGAT
>JAISPA010000008.1 GCA_031275255.1 Acidaminococcales bacterium
CATTTTGTTTTGTATGCGCATAAGTTCAAACTGCAAGTCGTTTTTCACTAAAGGGTCAAGCGCCGAAAAGGCTTCATCCATTAAAAGAATATCCGGATCGTTGGCCAGGGCGCGGGCAATGCCGACCCTCTGCTTCATGCCGCCGGACAGCTTGTTTATCGGCGTATCTTCATAGCCTTCGAGCCCGACCATCGCCAGCATTTCCGTGCCTTTAGCTTCGCGCGTTCCTTTGACAATCCAGCGCACTTCAAGGCCGTAGAAGACATTCGCCAGGACGTTCCTGTGCGTCATCAGCCCAAAATTCTGGAACACCATCGCGATTTTCGTCCGCCGCAATTCCAGCAACCGGCGCTCGCCATAGGCCGTAACATTCTCGCCTTCGATGAACACCTGGCCAAAGGTGGGAGGGTTGAGCATATTGATGCAGCGCAAAATGGTTGATTTTCCTGAGCCGGAAAGTCCTATGAGGACAAATATTTCCCCGCGCCCAGCTTCGAAGGAAATATCCACCGCCGCTGCCGTAACGCCGGTCTTCTCCAACACAGCTTCATTGTTCGCGCCTTTTTGCAGCATCCGCAGGGCGGCGTTTTTATCGACGGCAAACTCGCGCGCGCGGTAAAATTTATAAAGGTTTTTAACTTCTACAATCGCCGGAACGCTCACCCTTATCACCTCTCCTTGCTCATGCTCTGGGTAAGGCGGTCGATGATTATGGCAATGATGACGATAGAGACGCCGGCGATTATGCCGCGCCCGGATTCGGTACGGTTGATGGCGATAAGCACTTCCATCCCGAGGCCGTTCGCGCCGATCATCGCGCAGGTTACCACCATGCCGACGGTCATCATCATCGTTTGGTTGACGCCGGCCATGATCGTGGGCTTCGCCTGCGGTATCTGCACCTTCAAAAGCGTCTGCCAGCGCGATGAGCCAAACGCTTTCGCCGCCTCCGTAACTTCCGGGTCCACCTGCCTTATGCCGTGGCTGGTCAGCCGTATGATCGGCACTACCGAATAAACAAAGGTTGCCAGCACCGCCGGCGCCTTGCCCGGCCCCATAAGCATGACCGCCGGTATCATGTAGACGAAAACCGGCATGGTCTGCATAGCGTCAAGCACAGGCCGCAGACAGGCTTCCGCCCGGCGCGCGGTGGATACGAATACCCCGACCGGAAAACCGAAAAGCAGGGAAAAAAACACCGCCGTGATAACTACGGAAAGAGTTTCGTTCATCATCTCCCAATAACCGAAAATACCAACGGCCAGGAGCATCACGCCGTACAGGGCGGCGCTTTTCGCCCGGCCGGTCAGCCGCCGGGCGGCGGCCATCACAATGATAATAAACAGCCACCAGGGAATATAAGAGATCGTTTGATAGACAAGCCCGATGAAAGCATTTAAAAAACCCTTGAATATAGCGAAAAAATCGCTGTAATGTATATTAAGATAACGCATAAAAGCGTCAATATCGTCGGTAAAATCCAAACGCAGCCATTGCGGGAAATTTATCAGCCATTCGTGCATAAATACCTCCCCAAATACTATTTTGCAACATATTCGCGCACCATCCGGGCCTTGTCCGCAGGCAGCCATTTATCCAGCATGTCAGGATGCTTTTTCAGCATATATTTGGCGACGTTGGCATAATCGGCCTTGTTGTTTTGCATATAGGCGAGGGCTTCCGCCGTGTAACCGCTTGAAGTACGGTATTTTTTCAAAAAATCGGTGAACTCCGGCTCGCGGGCAATAAACTTTTTGTTGGCGACTACCGCCACCGGCACGGACGGGAATTCGGTCTTGCCGGCGTGAAAATCCTCTTCAGTGCTGTAAGGCGCGTCCTTTAACAGTACCAGATCGTATTTTCCCGTTACCCAGGTCGGCTCCCAAAGATAGCCGGCGATCGGCTGCCCCCTGTCGTAGGCCGCCACGAAAGCAGCGTACATGGTCGCTTCCGATCCCGGGCGGAAATATATGAAATTTTCGTTGAGCCGGTAATGATTAAACTTTTTTAATGTTATATTGTCAACTATCCAGCCGGGTATCGCGCCGTAAATACGCCCTTTGCCGGGATTTTCCTCGTCCCGGAAAACCTGCGGGTACCGTTTTAAATCCGCCACCGTCACAAGCCCGGGAGCGGCGGCTTTTATGCCGCGTTGTGCATCGCCTTCTATAACATAGCGCGGCACGTATATGCCTTGCCGGTTATCGTCAAAATTAATGCCCAGTTCAACAATTGAACCTGTCTTCAAGTCGTCTTTGTAAGTTGCTATATTGCTTGTCCAAGTTTCGAGGTTCACGTCAATGTCGCCGCGCAAAAGCGCGGTATACGTAACCGGCGTAGAACCAGTTACTACCTCGGTTTTCATATTATAGGCTTTTTCAGAGATTATTTTTACAATTTCATTGTGTATACGGATGCTGTCCCAGCCGGCGTCCGTAAGCACTACTTTCTTCCCCCCGCCCGCGCCGGGGCCGCTGCAGGCTGTATTTATAAAAATCATCGCCGCGGCCGTCAAAAACCATAAAATCCTCCTCATTAACATACCTCCCATCTTTTCGCTTGCGCTTTTATAATAATTTTGTATAATTATTTTATAATATTTGCAATATTTTTGTCAACTTGCCGGATTTATTAAATTGTATTTACAGTTTTATTATGTTAATAAAAATTTATAAAACAAATATAAATATTAATATTTATATTTGTTTCGGAGGTCAAAATGAACCTTGAAGGCGTTACTTTATCTGTATTGCGAGAATTTATTGCCGGGGAACTCCTCAACGGCCGTATCGACAAAGTGGCGCAGCCGGGCCGGCTTGCGCTGCTTTTGCGCGTAAGGAACCGTCAGAAAAATTTTTATCTTTACATAACCTGCCAGGGCGGCGCTCCCCACATGCGGCTAACGGACGGTCAGCCTCCCGGCGCCGACGCGCCGGCGGCCTTTTGCATGCTGCTGCGCAAACATATCGAAAACGGCCGCATAACCGCCATAGAACAGGAAACCCTGGAGCGGGCGATCAGGTTTGATATAGATGTGCTGGGTGTCGGCAGAAATATCATTACGAAAAATTTAATCATTGAGCTGACCGGCAAAAGCAGCAACATAATTTTGGCCCGGGATGGGATTATAATTGATTGCGCCAGGCATATCGGCGAGAATTTGAACAGATTCCGGCAAATGCTGCCAGGCCGCCCTTATCTTCCTCCGCCGCCGCAAAGCGGCGGCAATATCCTGACAGAGGACGCCAGGTCTATAGCGGAAAACATTGCCGGGACGCAGCTTCCGCTCTCGGCGGCCGTACTCAAAGCGACGGTGGGAATAGGACCCTTTTCCGCCCGGGAAATCATCTGGCGCTCCGGATTGCCGCCTTCCATGCCCGCGCCGGCAATGGACGCGCACGATACAGCCGCCTTGTCCGAGGCTATCGAGAGCATCGCCGCCCCGATAAAAGAAAAAACCGCGCCAATCACCGTCGCCGTTAAAGATGAAAATCTTATCGCCGCCGTAGTGCCTTACAAACCGGAACATCTGGGAAAAATCACTTTAAAAAGCTTTCCCGATATCAACGAAGCCATAGCCTTCGCGGCCGAATTAAAAAAAATCCCTGCCGCAGAAAACGCCCGTTTGCTGAAATTCGTCAAAAACGAAGAAGCCCGCACGGAGAAAAAACTCGCGCTGCTGGCGGAGGAATACAAAAACGCGGCCAACGCCGAAGATTTCAAAAATGTCGCCGACAATCTCATGGAGCGGCTTTATCTCCTTAAAAAGGGCATGGAGCGCTACGCCTTTACCGATACCGGCACAGGCCGGCCGATCGAGGCGTCCCTTAAAGCCGGGCTGAGCCCGGCCGAAAACGCGCAGCGCTATTACAAACTATATAACAAAGCCAAGCGCGCGGCCGGCAATTTAGAGCAGCAAACAGCGGAAGGGGAAAACCTGCTGGAATATTTGGCCGGCGTAAGATTTTCCATCGAAAACGCGCAATCGGCGGACGAGCTGTCGGAAATAAAGAACGAATTGGCGGCCGGCGGCCTTTGGAAAGAAAAAACAGCCAAAACCGCCAAACTCCCGCCGTCCAGCCCGCTGAAAATAAAACTGGCTTCCGGCGCCTGCGTCTTTGTCGGAAAGAACAACAGGCAAAATGATCTTTTGACTTTCAAGATCGCGCGCGCCGGCGATATTTGGCTGCACGCCAAGAACATCCCCGGTTCGCACGTCATATTGCAATGCGGCGGCAAGGCCGCGGACGACGACGATCTGGCCGCCGCCGCCCATCTGGCGGCATGGTTCAGCAAGGCCCGCGCCTCTTCCGGCGTCCCCGTAGACTATGTCGCGCGCCGTCATGTGCGTAAACCCGCTGGCGGCAAGCCCGGCTTTGTACTGTATGAAAACCAGAAGACCCTGCAAATCACGGCGAATGAAGATTTTATCAGCCAACTGCTGAAACAGGCGGTAAATTGAACGAGGATTCATACCGTCTAAAATCACGGCATCTTTGCGGCTGGTTTGCCACACTGCTTTGTTTGATACCGTACCCCGGCTAAAACCACCGAAGCCGCCGCTGTTTCTCAGCGAAGCCGGGAAAGGGGGAATTTACCTACTTGCGCCGCTTGTTTTAAGACGAGTCCGTGCCGGTACGCCGGCTTTCCGGCGCGGGCGAATTGGTTTTCATCCTTTGCCGGCAGACATTTTGCCCTGTGTTCATGAAAACACCCCCGCCTTAGGCGGGGGTGTTTTGCGTTTTGCCGCTATTTTCCGCGGCCGCTTGTAATTTTTGGACACGTTCATTCCAAACTGAGTTTAATTTTTCCCGCTTCCGCCAGCGTCCGTTCGGCTTCGGCGATTATATCCTCGATCACCTGTTTGCAGGTCTTTATGCTGTCCAAGGGGTACAGGCTCTGTCCGACTTGTACCGCTCCGTTGTTTATGTCGCCTTCGACCGAGGCTAAACGGTTGGTGCCGGTAGCCAGCCGGTTGAGTTCTTCCTGCGGCGCGCCGCTGATCTCTTTGGCCAAAAACCGGGCGGTAAAATCATTTTTCAGGCAACGCACGCCGCTGTTGCGCGAATAACCCGTTACCACCGAATCCGTATCGACCGCCTCAATTACCCTGCGTTTAAAAGCGGGATGCACCGGGCACTCTTCCGTAAGCAGGAACCTTGAACCCATTTGGATGCCGGAAGCGCCCATCAGCAGGGCGGCGGCCATTCCCCGGCCGTCAACTATGCCGCCGGCGGCGATGATCGGTATTTTCACTTTTGGCGGCACATTGCTCAAAAGGGCCATCGTCGTCAGCGATCCTATATGGCCGCCGCCTTCCATGCCTTCTATGACAAAAGCGTCGGCGCCTTTTTCCTCTACTCTTTGCGCCAATTTTACATTGGGAATTACCGGGATGATTTTAATACCGGCCTTTTTGAATTTTTCAAAATGCGGCACGGGGTTTCCCGCTCCCAAAGTTACAAAAGCTACCTTCTCCGCGCATACCGCGTCGATTATTTCACCGACGTTGGGCGCAAGCAAGACAACATTGACGCCGAAAGGCTTATCGGTCAGGCTCTTGGCTTTACGGATCTGCTCAACGGTCCATTCCACCGTCCGGCCGCCTGTGCCGATAATGCCCGCGCCACCGGCGTTGGAAACGGCCGCCGCCAGCCCGGCGTCTGATGACCAGGCCATTCCGCCCTGAATTATCGGATATTTTATCCCTAAAAGTTTGGTAAACCTGTTTTCCATTTTCAAACACTCCCCTTTTTCACAAAAAAATTTGCTTTTATTTCCGAAACAATACCGCCCGCGCCCAAAAACACATGCCCCGACGCCCGCCTATAGAGTCGGGGCATAAAAAAACAGTTAGGTTCATTGATAAAAAAACGCAGCCAACCGTTTGCACAAGAGCTGCGCCATCGTTATCAACCGTCCCTTTTGCATTATAACACAAACCGGCCGCAATTAAAAGGTCTATAACACGGCGATTGCCGCCGCAGACAGCCGGCGGCGGGGAAAAGTCAAAACCAAAATAAGGCAATCAATACTGTCCCCCGGTTAAAACATGGATGAGACTTGCGAGTTGGGTTGCTGCCCTGCGCGGCGCAAAACACAGGCGAATCCGGGCGGAGCGCCTGCCTTCCCCGGCACATTCGGTATTTGGCCGTACTTGGCCGGTAAAATGCCGGCTGGTTTGCCGCAAAGAAGTGTGGCAAACCAGCCGCAAAGATGCTTTAATTTCAGCCGGGGAAAGTATTAAACGTAACTTTTGCTAAAAAGGCGTTATAGATCCAAGATAACAATTAACTTTGTATTGCCGGAAGATTTGCGCTATATGGTCCATTTTTTCCGGCGACGTCGCTTCGCTGTACCGATAGGGATACTCCATGCCCAATTGCTTCCATTTAGAGTCGCCCAGACGATGAAAAGGCAATATGTTAATCTCCGTCAAATCTAAGGCGGCAAGAAATTCCGCGGTTGCCCGTATATTTTCATCGTCGTCGTTAAACCCCTCGATGATCGGCGTCCTTACCATTATTGTGCCAGGCCAGTCCGATTCGGCGATAGTTTTTATATTTTGCAAAATCAGTTCGTTTTTTACGCCTGTTTTTTCCAAATGTTTGGCGTTGTCCATATGTTTCAGATCGACAAACAGCCAGTCCACGTACTGGATAGTATCAAGAAAAACTTTAGTATCCACAAAAGACGTCGTTTCCATGGCGGTATGGATGTAAGCTTCACGGCAGCGCTTGAGCGTCTCTTTGAGAAATTCTTTTTGAAAAAACGGCTCTCCGCCCGTAAAGGTAACGCCGCCGTCGCCGCGCCAGTATTGCCGATCTCTGTCTATCACGCGCATCAAGTCGTCAACACTCATCACTTTGCCGCTTAGCACTAAAGCCTCGTTGAGGCAGGCCGCGACGCACTCGAAGCTCTCACACGTCCGGCAATGCCGGCGCTCTATCAGCACCTTGCTCCCATCGTAGCTTATGGCTTCACGGGGGCAAGCCTTTTGGCACCTGACACAGGAGCGCTTCGCGCGTATACATTTTGTCTCCCTGAACAGCAGCGCGTACTTTTTCTCCCAGCTTTCCGGATTGGCGCACCACCGGCAGCGCAGGGGGCAGCCGCTCATAAAAATCAGCGAGCGGCAACCCGGCCCGTCATGCACCGAATAACCCTGGATATCAAATACTAAACCCTCGGTTTCCGGCATAAAGATGCTCCTTCTTCACAGAAATTGAGGCGGCGAACCGAAAAATTTGACACGCCGGCGTGTCTGTCCGGCTCTAATTGACACGGTTCTTCATCGGCTTCACCAACATGATCAAGAAAGCGCCCAGAAGGGAAAACGCCGCCAGGTAATTAAATACTACACCGTAGTTGTTTTGCGTGGCCTGCAGCACATACCCGGCCAAAGCCGGCCCGGCCAGCCCAGCCACAAAGCCGTAGGCTGTAAAAATCAGCCCGAAAATCATGCCGAAATATTTCAATCCGAAAATGCCGGAAGCCAAAGGCGGCGTGATGGCAAAAAGCGTGCCAAAACCATAGCCCACCAGCGCAGAGAAAAAGGCGATACTGCTTAGGGTGCCCATATATGGCAGGGCAAAATAACCGACGGCGGAGATGATAAAAGAAATGCAGCCGGTTTTTTGCCCGCCTATGGCGTCTGACAGGGTGCCGGCAATGATGCGGCTGACGCCGTTGGTAATATTGAACGTTGTCAACACCATTATCCCAGCTAAGCCCAAAGACCCGGTATAACTTGTCGAAAGCGTAACCATGGAAATGCCGGCTGAGCCCATAAATACCCAAGTGAACCAAATGAGCCAGAACGGCTTGCTCCTTAGGGCTTCGCCCACGGTATAGGCGACGGATACAGACTGCGTCCCCATCTGCTTGGCTTTTTCCGCCAAAGCGGTCAATATAGCCTTGTGCGCGGCCTGTTCTTCTTCCGACAGATTGGCTTTGTCGGGAACTTCCGCGATCATGGCGGCTATGACGATTGTTACTATTATAAGCGCCATGCAGATGTAATTCATGTTGTTGTAACCGAACTCTCTCAACAAATAGCCCAATATCGGCGACATGATGGCGGCCGAAATGCCGAAAACCAAATTAAGGAGGCCGCTGACAAATCCGCGCTTTTGCGGAAACCATTGCTGCACGGTAGCCAAGCCCGGCCCATAGATAAAACTGCACCCGACATTGACGACAAAAGCCCAAACATAAACCAGAGTCATATCCTGCGCCGCGTTAAGGATCAACATGGCGACGGCGGTAAACGCGGCGCCTATCAGCAGGCATTTCCTCATGCCGATCTTCATATGCCACTTGCCGGTGAAGAACATGCAGACCGCCAAGGCGAGCAGCATAAAACTTACTACCAGGCCGACGGCGCCTGGCCCGACGTTATAAGTTTCCTGCCAGTACGCGCGCATGACGCCCGGATAGCCGAAAGCGATCGTCCCCGACCAAAAGATAGCCATGCAACAGCCCAGTACCGACAGCCAGCCTTTCCTGTTTCTGCTTTCCACTATATTTTGCCTCCTTAATTGTTATGATGTTGAATGAAGTTTCATTCAGCGAGAGCTTCAACTCCCGCCGGATGTTAATTGAGCACATCCTGTACTATATGAAAGCCAGGAACGGTCTCTTTCCGGCGGACACAACCCGCCTTTTCGAGGGCCGGCAAGCATTTTGCGCGTCCTTCGGTCCCCGCCCCTTAGAGGCGGGAGGCTCAGGGCGGGTTGGCCTATTGATAAAAAACAGAGCCCTGGCCCCTTGCCATCGTCGTAAGCGGCAAGGGGCCAGGTAAAGATGTTATTTTTCTTTGTACATTTCACAATTTTCGACAATTAGATCCTGATAGGTCCATGGATGTTTTTTGCCAGCCGTGCAGACGCCCATATATTTTTCTGTTTTGTCAGACAAAAAATTGGCGCAAATACCGCATTTCGGCAAAGCCAGGAATTCGTCGCAAACAAGCGAATCGATCGCGACAAGGCGCTTATGGAGGTGGCAATATCCTTTGGTAACATCTATTGTCGCCAGATTTTTGCAATCATCATGTTTTAAAGTGTTCACGCGCAATACCTCCTTAAACCGTTTCATATTCTGTTCTGGAGATAACCTCGTCCTGTATCGGCTTGCCGATTTCTACCCAGTACTGCGTGAACCCGGCAACGCGCACCAAAAGGTCGCGGTAGTTTTCCGGCGCTTCCTGAGCTTGTTTCAGGATTTCGGAATCGATGACGTTGTACTGGATATGGAACCCGCCCTTTCTCATATAAGCGCGGGTCAGATCCAGCAGCTTCCTGGTGCCCTCCGGCCCTTTGATCGCGCTGGGGTGCAATTTCAAGTTCATCTGGGAGTTCTGGGAGTCGGAATGATTCCAGCAGGTGGCGGAATTGAAAAGGGCG
>JAISPA010000010.1 GCA_031275255.1 Acidaminococcales bacterium
CTATAATTATAGCGTGTTTTACGCTTCTTTGCAAGACCTAATTATCTCTAATCGTTGTTGTTTACTGTTCTTTTTGATATCCACGCTATAATTTCAGCGGAGCTTAGGTAATTATCTGCGGCGCGTTTTCAAGCTCTGCCAATTCCCGCATAATCGCTTCTTTAGCGATCAGCAGCCTAAGGCTTCTGTTTGTGCTAACCGGTTGTTTCCTGAACGACCAACCCAGTTCCAAATCCCGAAAGAGCTTGGCCAAATCCATCAGATAGGAATTGTAAAAAGAATCCAGAAAGTCAATAAGATACAACTTTTTATCTGGCGCCACAATAATATTTTCAAGCGTTAAATCTCCGTGGCATGGACTCTCAGAGGCGTAGCGCCAATCGAAACTTTTCAAAAGAGCGAGAGACTTTCGTATTGGTTCGGACATCTTTATGTTTTCCGCCAATTCGCTTATCTTTTTCCTAAATATTGTATTGGCCTTTGTATTTTCTACCGCGTCACAATTGTAAATATGGCTGAATAATATTTTTACAAAATAAGTTATTTCACTAATTGAAGCAACCGGCATAAATTCCGCCAAGGTCTTTCCCCTTACAAATTCCATGTCAAAATAAAAATTTTCGCCTTCAATGCCATATCTAAGAACTTCAGGCGAAAGCACAGGCGTCTTTTGCCGCTCCTTGAAAAACGCGGCCTGTTTTAAACATTGACTGCGCAACCTTTTTTTGTAGGTTGGGCCAGCGCTTGATTTTCTGACAAAGAATCCCCCCCCCCCGGAACTTAAAAGTTCCAAATTGCAGCCGGAGTATCCGGTTAATTTCTTGATAAATTCAAAGTCCATTGTTAAAACCTGTATTTTGCTGAAAATATTTTTGCCGGGCGCTTTGGGGACAGCTTCACGGCACGTAAGAAAACAGGCAGCGCGGCTTCAGCCATCGCGCCCATAGTTGTCTGCAAACCTTACAATGTCGTCTTCCCCCAGATAATCCCCGTTCTGCACCTCGACTATCTCCAGTACGCCGCCGCCCGCGTTGTACAGGCGGTGCTTGCTGCCCCGCGGCACATAGGCGCTTTCCCCTGCGCCGACAATGTGTTCTTTGCCGTCAACCGACACGCCGGCCGTCCCCTTTATCACCACCCAATGCTCGCTGCGCCTGTGGTGCAGCTGCAGGCTCAGGCTGGCGCCGGGCTTTACCTTTATGGTCTTTATCTTGTACCCCTCGCCCGCCTCATGCACGGTAAAACTGCCCCACGGCCGGTAAACGGTGTTGGCTTCCCCAACCTCCGGCCGCCCTGTCTCTTTCAGCGCCTCGACAATCCGCCTGACCTTTTGCGACTCCCCTTTGGGCATGAGCAGGATAACGTCGTCTGTTTCCACCGCCAAGATGTTTTCCAGCCCATAGGCGGCGATCAGGCGCTTTTTGCCTAAAAGCAGGCTGTTTCGGCAATCAAGGGCGAGTACGTCGCCCTTTACGGCGTTGCCCTGCCCGTCCCTGGGCAACGCGTCGTAAAGTGCGTCATAAGAGCCGACGTCGCTCCAGCGGCAGGCAAGGGGGACCATCACTATATTTTGGCATTTCTCCAGCACGGCGCAGTCGATAGAAATGTTGGGCATTTGATGAAAAGACGCCAATAAATCCTCGTAAGAAACATTTTTGCCCGCGCCAGGGACAGCCGGCGCGTGTTCGGACAATTCCCGCCGGAAAGTCCCCAGTTGAAACATAAACATGCCGCAGTTCCAGAAATATCCGCCTTTTTCGAGATATTGCCTGGCGACCGCCGGAGCGGGCTTTTCTTTGAATTGCCTGACGTGGTAGCCCTGCCCGGTCCTCTCCCCCGCTTCTATATACCCGAAACCGGACTCCGGCTTGTCCGGCTTTACGCCGAAAACCACCATATACCCTTGCCGGGCGAACTCCGCCCCCAGGCGGATGCTTTCGCCAAAGGCAGCGCCCTGGCCAAGCAAGTGGTCGGACGGGGCGACAAATACAACCTCGTCATCAGGGCACGACAAGCGGGTTTTCAGGTAAGCGGCGGCCAGGGCGATCGCCGGGGCGGTGTTGCGGCCTTCCGGCTCGGGCAGGACATGCGCGCCGGCCACGCCGCAGCCGTCAAGTTCCGTTCTCACCATAAGGCAGTACTTACGGTTGGTCACTATCACTATATCTTCCGGGCAGCTTACGATGCCGCCCGCCCGCAGGACGCTTTGCGCGAACAGCGAGCGGCCGGAGAATATGTCCACAAACTGCTTGGGGCGGCCCTCCCGCGACAGCGGGAACAGGCGCGTCCCGCTGCCGCCAGCCAAAATTATCGCTTTCATAAATCCCCCGCGCGAGATTTGTTGCCAGCTAAGCCGCCAGCTCTAACCGGCGCTTAGCAGTCAACTGTTGTGTTGTGTTGTGTTGTGTTGTGTTGTGTTGTGTTGTGTTGTGTCAGTTCTTCCGGGTATCCGAGCAGCATTACGTCGGACCACAGGCCAAAGGGATCCATTTTCCCGATTTCAAATTTGTAGCGCAGGCCCCATGCTTCGACAAGCGGCTTTATTTCAAAAAAGTCTTCCGGGCCATGGTAAATGGATATTAAAAGAACCGGGCGCTTTTCCCGGATGGTTTTTTGCGCGCCGCGGATCACTTTCATCTCAAAACCTTCCACGTCCAATTTTATCAAGCCGACGTCAAGTTTGTTCTCCCCGGCAAAATCATCCAGTGTCGTGATGTCTATTTTCGCTTTTTCAGTATTTTTTTCGCTGTCCATAATTAAGGATGCGGAATTAAGTATTTTGGGATTATACTTGATATATAAACTTTCTTTTTTGTCCCCCAAGCCTAAATGCACCGGCAAAACTCTTTTTAAATTGTTGATTTTTATCGTTTGCCGCAAATAATTTTGATTGACTGGCAGCGGCTCAAACGAATAGACCCTGTTTGGCGCGTACCCCTCGAACCCCAAGGCGGAGTCGCCCGTAAACGCGCCGCCGTCAATGAAATCTTTCCCCTTTATATATCCGGATACAAATGGGATGCGCTTTAACCCGGAGTGGTACCATACGGCGCCCGTGTCATAAAGCCCACCCGCAAAATGCTTTCTGTATTTGGCATAGTTAATCTTTTCGCGTTCTTCTTTTTGCCGCGCAGCGATAAAATCATCTGGTTCAAAATATAAATAGTCGGATTCTTTCAGCAAATCCATGAATAATGTTTGGCAGCGCAGGAAATCATCAACTACGGCTTTCCCATCCTTGCCAATGCCGGACAGAAGCCGCCTTTTCTTCAAGTCCACATCATTGGCGGCATAATATTCGCGCCATTGCTTGACTGTGCTTATTGGCACGCAGTCCTTTAGCCTGCGCAGCGAGCTGATCTTTCTAAATTCTTCCGGCCACGTCCTCTTGTATAAACTCCTGGCCAGCCTTTTGATAAGTTTCATAGCGTCATCCCGCCTTTCGCCCGGGCCATCTCTTGCAGCGCCGCCAAGTATTTTTGGGCGGTCTTTTGCCAGCTAAACATCGACTCCCGAATATAGCCCCGCTTTGTCAACTCCTGGCGCAATGCCTCCCCGCCCTGTTCAAATTCCCGGATTTTGCCGATTAAGTCGGCTTCGTCGTCTGGCTCGAAATATATCGCGGCATCGCCGCAGACCTCCGGCAGTGATGTCCCCCTGGTCGCGAAAACAGGCGTGCCGAGCCGCATGGCTTCAAGCGGGGGCAGCCCAAAGCCTTCCAGTTTGGACGGATAGATCAAAGCCCGCGCGCCGCGGATAAGGCCGGCAAGCGCCGCCTGTCCGACATAGCCCTTCTCTTCTAAGATGCCCATAGCTTTGGCCTTTTTTGCCAAAAGTTCAAATTCAGGGGAAAAATAGCCCGGTTCCCCCACAAAGTACAATTTTCTCCTTTCCGGGCTGGCCATGAAGGACTTCAGTATTTTGTCCATACCCTTGCGCCGGTCATAACCGCCGGCGTATATATAGTACGGTTCGTTGCCGGCAACGGCCCCCCCATTAGCAGCCGCCGTCTCAATAGGCGCGGCAAAGGGCAGGACGGCAATCGGGCATGTTACCCGGAAATTTTTTTCTATCTCTTTCCTCGAATATTCGGACGGCGTAAAAACTATCCCGGCGTAGTCAAGCGAGCGCTGGGTATTGCGCATGAATTGGCCCTTTTTCTTCTCGCTTTTAAAATACCCCGGGATCGCCAGGGGAAGTACGTCGTGAAGTACCAGCACGTTTTTCTCCCTCGGCGCGAACGGGAGGACGTCGCCGTTGGCATGGTAGTGTATGAAGTCGCAGCCGCCTATCTTACGGTATAGCAGCCTCTCGCCCAGGCCGAACGGCAGGTGCCGCCAATATTTGATTTTTTCCGCCGCAAAGGCAAAATCATTGACAGGCGGCCGCCTCACCCGAAAAAAGCATACTCCTTTAAAGCCGGCATCCAGCTGCGCCACAGTGTTCATCAGGTAAAGGAGCGTCTTTGCTATGCCCACGGGCTTACCGGCCAAAGGATTGGCGTCGATGGCGATTTTCATCCGTAATTGCTTGCCTCCTGTATATTTTTGCGGCGGATGCCTGCCAGCATACGAGCATATATTTGTATATTGCGGGATTACAAAGATTTTCCGCCGTCGCGGGCCGGGGAAAGCGGGAACAGTATAAGTTCAATACTAAAAAAGACCCTTCTGGTTATTGCTTTCCGCTTTCCGCAGCGCTTTGCGCAAATTGTCCAAGGATCGTTCATACAATTCATCGGCCAGGGTTTTGAGGTTTTTCCGCACAGAATCGTATTCTTCCGGGCCCATCTCCATTGCCCGGCGCATGGCGCCGGCCAGGCCGCAGGCATTGTCGTAAATGACGGCGTTTTTTTCGGTGAGGCTGTAAGCCCTGGCAAACGCTTCCTCCAGCAGGCAGGGCTTGCTAAACCCGAGCATCAGCTGGTTGGTTCCCGACACTTTCCCCCGCAGGAATTCGTGGTGCCGATAAGTGGCATAACTTAAAGGCAGGAGCAGAAAATCGCTCGCCCGTATCTCTTCAAACATGGCCGCGAAATCCAGCCCGCCTTTAAACTTTACATAGTGCGACAATCTTTCCGGGATTTTGGGCGAAGCGCCCCGTCCAACGAGAATCAGTTCAAAATTTCTATTTTCAAGGGACAGAGCTTTTACTGCCTCTATGATTAAACCAAAGCAGTCTCTGTCCAAGGCTATGCCTACGGCAAAAAAACGGGTTTTGGCGTTTTTAGTCTCAATTTTCTTTTCGCCGAAATAATGAGGATTCAGAAATGGCACGTCGCGGAAAGGCCAAAGGACAAACAGTCGCCCTTCCCGCAAATATTCTGCTTCGCCACTTTTTTCCAAATCAAAGAAATTATGTTCAAGCAAAAGCAACCCTTTGCGCGCTTTAAGCGGGAAACCTAAATATTTTAAGTAAAGGTCTGTTCCTGTATAATATTTCACCCCATAAGCGGAAGTTGAAAAGAAGATGTATTCGTATTTAGCTGTTTTTTCCAGTTGCAGCCATTTTTTCAGCTGTTCCGCGTTCCCTGCGAAAAACCTCGGCAGTTCGTCCTGTGGGTAATCACAGAAAGGGTTTTCCCACATATTGCGCGGCCGCAGGAACAAGTCCACGTTAAAGCCCAAATCCTGAAAATATTTCGCAAACCCCGGCAAGATTTCCCCGTGAAAAGGATTCGGCTCCACGATCAAGACGCTTTTTTCCCTGATTTCACAATCATAAAAAGAATTGTCCGGATACTCCGCCTCCGGCGCAAAATAGACCCAATACAGCAGCTTGTTCCTTGCTTTTTTCCGCCAGCGCTTTATCGGGATAAATGAACAGATAATATGTATCAGCGTCTTTTTCATTGTCAGTATGATCCTTTAAGCCAACATACGCGCCAACCGCGCGTCTTTGGAATAGCTGCTGAATCCTGCGGGGTTTCCGCCGACATTTGCCGGACTATGCGCATCCATACTGTTCCCAAACTAAAACTGCGGCATCTTTGCGAGCCAATTTGCGCCCTGCGAGGCGCAAATCTTATCCATGTTTTGGCCGGTGAACAGCATTAGCCCCACAGGTAACATAATATAAAGAATGTTACCTGTGGATTTTTCAATCTATCCAGTAAGCACGGGCTATTCCGTGCTTTTTTATTTTGCGGTTTTTTAAGAACGTCCTGTGTTTGAAATAAAAAAAGCGGCTTTTCAAGCGGTAATTTTCTTTTCGGCATACAACATTCTTTATATTATGTTGCCTGTAGCATCAAACGCGCTTTGCGGCGGCGTTTGGCGCCAAAATAACTACCTGCGGCAGCCCTCCCCGCAGGGCAAAACAGTCCGGCCGAAAGCTGTCCAAGGCTTGCTCCATTCGCCGGCCGGCCGAAACCGCTTTTTCGCGGAACAGCCACCGGCAGGTTAGAAGCTGCTGCCGCAATAAAAGCCTGTTGAAAAGTATTATTCTACTGTGTTTACTATAATACACGAGATGGCAATGCCTGTCAAGCAATCGGCGCGAAAAACAAAAAAGCCCGCCGACTGTGGGAAGGGCAGTATCATTATATAAATATGTCGATCATGCGCTTATAGGCCAGCGACGCCAAGCCGCCCGGGCCAAGCTGCCCGGCCTGCCTCATTTTGTCCAGCAGGCGGCTGCTGAAATAAGGTTTGGCAATATTCAGCGTGCCGCCGCGCCTGTTTAAATCATCCTGCCAGAGTTTTTTGGCGTTGCTTGAGATATCGACAATCGCCGCCGGCGAAAAGCCGCCCTTTTTCCCTAAACGGGCGCTCTCGTTGTTTATCCGTTGTATCTCCTCCGGAGTAAGTACAGAACGCACACGCCCGCGCCCGGAAGAATACACGCCGCCGGAATTGGAATGGCCGCGTTCCATGCTGGAACTGGTTGACGCCGCGGCGTTTATGCCTGTGGTATTATTGTCCGCCATTGTCCGCGTCTCCTTGCGCCACGATAAGTGTCGGCAATTTGTCCCGGAATTCATCTATGGCGCCGCCGACGCCATCATTGGCGATTCTTTCGGCGGAAAGAGCGGCGCCCATAATATCTGTTTTGAAATAACGTATTTTCTTTGCCAAATATTTGGCATCAGCCGCGCGATAGGCCATAAGGTCAATGGATACGCTCACCCGGAGCAATGTTTCGCCGAACGGCCAGCGCGAATGTATGATCGTCTCGTCCAGCTTGTCCGCGATTATGACAAAAAGCAAATCCGCCGCCGCGCCGCCGGCAATCCGCTTTAAATCCTCCGCCTGGTAATAAGGCGGCTTTTTCCCCAGCGGCGGCAGTTTCCCGCGCAAGGCTTGCAATAAATCCCGCTGGTCGATTAATTTGTAATCAGGAAAATGAAACCGGCGCCTTACCATTTCCGTCCATAATTTTGAAAAATTTTTATCGGCAACACCGCCGGTACGGTCTAAAATGACAACCGCCACCGGCGAGTCGGCGAAAGCGGAAACGGCGGCCGGGGAGAAAACGCAAAGGCAAACGCAGAGAAACGCTTTCAGAATATGTTTCATAAGCGCGGTTATCCGGTGGAAACCACGCGCACGAACTCAACGCCGAACGCTTCTTCAATCTTCGCCATGAACCTCGCCTCTATGTTGGTTTTATGCAGCGCCTTGTCGGTTATCAATAGTACCGTCGTTTCATTGCGCCTGATATTTTGCAGCGTGTTTATATAAAGATCAAAATCGTCATCGCCGATCAACTTTTTAAGTTTTAATAAGGCGGGCAAAATCTCCGCGCTTTCCTTTTCGACCCGCGCCAGGAGCGGCGTAAAAAATTCGGTAACTACGCGCGAACTTTGTCTGTCCGCCGGCATGGCGGCCATTTCGTCATGTTCGTCGGGAACCTGAAAGTCTTTTCGCACAATCGCATCACCCGCTTTACATATTTTATATTTTGCCGTTTTTGCCCAAAGGACAATTTTTTTTCTTCTTTGGGCAATCCATCTGAATATATTATAAAATTGCGGCGGTGATTTTGCAACACAATTCACAAATCAGAGCGGCTGTTGCGCAATTATGGTAAAATATTCCCAAGAAGGTTATGTCATTTTACGCCGCGAGACGCAAAAGCGCAACCTTACGCCACTTCAGGCGGCGGGGTGACAGCGCGGGCAAAGGGCCGCAAAGCTGTCGGCGAATATTTTTGCCGCGCGGTAACGCTAAAAGGAGGAGTGGCCTATAAACGGCCTGAGTATTTTCAGCGTATTTTTCAATATCCTGGCGGTATTTTTGCTTGTCGGCCTGAACGGTTTTTTTGTGGCGGCGGAATTTTCTATGGTCAAAGTCCGCGCGGGAAGGTTGGATACGCTGGCGCGGGAGGGAAATCGTCAGGCGCGTTACGCCCGCGCTGTTACCGAAAGCATGGACGCTTACCTGTCGGCCTGCCAACTGGGTATAACCCTGGCCTCGCTCGGGCTTGGCTGGATCGGAGAGCCGGCGGTCGCCCACATGATAGCGCCGCTGCTCTATGATTTCGGGCTGCCGGCCAGCGCCGTAGGCAGCATAGCTTTTATCGCCGCTTTTTCCATTATTACCGCTTTGCATATAATATTGGGGGAACTGATGCCCAAAACGCTGTCAATCCAAATGGCGGAAGATGTAACGCTTTTTACCGCCATGCCGCTGACCGCTTTTTACAAGGTAATGTATCCTTTTATCTGGCTGCTCAACACTTTATCAAACAAGCTGCTCGCGGCGATCGGCGTAAAAATAGACGCGCCGCGCGAGGCGGCTCATTCCGACGAAGAACTGCGGCAGCTCTTTGAGGAAAGCCACAAACGCGGGCTGATCGATCAGACGGAAATGTCCCTGATGGATAACGTGATTGACTTTTCCGACCGCACGGCCAGAGAGATCATGATCCCGCGCACGGAAATGATCTGCCTTTATACCAGTAACAGTTTTGAGGAAAATCTGGAAATAGCCCTGCGCGAACAGCTTACCAGATTTCCCGTATGCGGCACGGACAAAGACAATATCATCGGGTTCGTCCACAGCAAAGATATTCTGTATATGCTGGCCAAACAAACCAAAAAAGAGATAAATTCCCTTATCAGGCCGCTGAACACGGTGCCGGAAACATTGTGCATTTCCGAGCTTTTTAAGCAGATGCAAAAAGAACGCGCGCAAATAGTGCTTTTGATCGACGAATACGGCGGTACGGCCGGCATAGTAACCCTTGAGGACATTGTCGAAGAAGTTTTCGGCGAAATCCAGGATGAATTTGACGAGGAAAGAGAACCTATTGAGGAAATCCCTGAAGGTTACTCGGTGGACGGCCTGGTGCTGGTTGAAGATATAAACAGTCTTCTGGAACTGGAGCTGGACACAGAGGCGGCCGACACCATCGGCGGCTGGCTTTACTGCCAGATAGGCGTTGACCCCGTGCCGGGGCAAACATTCCCGTGCGGCGGTTATCAATTTGAAGTCGCGGAAGTCGTCAATTTACGCATAGTCCGCGTTAAAATCAAAAAGCAGCCTGAGCAGCCGGACGAGGACGCGGCGTCTCCCCTGCGGCGTTAAACGGTTAAGCAGCAATACTTTTTTCTACAGACGCCCACAAAAAATACTTTTTTTTTGTGATATAATGAAAATATCAGATTTTTCAATAATATTTCCGGACGTATTTTTATGAGTATATTGAAACTGGAAATATCGCAAAAGCTGAATATGACACAGCAGCTTGTTCAGGCCGTCGCTATCCTCGCCATGTCGGGACAAGAGCTGACCGAATTGCTCAACAAAGAAGTGCTGGAAAATCCGGTGCTGGAATTTGCCGACAGCGCACCGGCCCAGCTTGAGGAGCGCTGGCCGCAGGGTTACAGCCAAAATTCTCAGGCCGGCGAGACCCTTTACTCTTTGGCCAGGCAAAATATCAGCCTGCAGGATTATCTCACGCAGCAAATCGCCCTGAACGTAAAGACCGCCGCCGAAAAGGCCATAGCCGAATATATTATCGGCTCGCTGAACACAAGCGGCTATCTTGAGCAACCGCTTGACCGCATAGCGGAAAAGTTCAATACTACCAGGCAAGCCGTAAACAATGTGCGAAAAGCCATACAGGATATGGAACCGCCCGGCTTCGCCTCCCTGAACATAGCCGAATTCCTGCTCCTGCAATTGAACAAAAAGGCGGACTGCGCCGAGGTCATTCTGGCTAAGGCCATAGTGCGCGAACATTTGGCCGCGCTGGCGCAAAGAGATTTTGAAAGCATCGCCATGGCGACCGGCAGCAGCCTGCCGGCAGTAACGGCGGCGGTCGGCGTCATCAAGCAGCTGAATCCCCGTCCGGTCAACGGCTGGCTGGAAGACGCCGAGACGCAGTACATAACGCCTGATATAATTATCCGGAAAACAGAAAACAAGTTCGTTGTGTTCCTAAACCCAATATACCTGCGCACCCTGCGCATACAGGACGAATACGCCCTCCTGCGAAAAAATGTTGACAAGGAAACAAGAAAATATATCAATAAAAACCTGCGCTCGGCGCAATGGATCATTCAGTGTTTGGAGCAACGCGAAAAAACCCTGCGCAAGATCAGCGAAATCATCGTCGAACTGCAGCATGGCTTTCTGGAATCCGGTTTTATTCACCTGCGCCCGCTCACCTTACGGGAGGTAGCCCGCATAGCCGCCGTGCACGAATCCACGGTAAGCCGCGCGATCAGCGGCAAGTACGCCCAGACGCCGCACGGCTCCATCCCTCTCAAAGCTTTCTTTCCGGCCGGTATAAACACCAATTCCGGCCATAAAATTAATTTCGCCCAAATAAAAAAGCGCATAGCGGAAATAGCCAAATCCGAAACCGGCATAAGCGACAAAAAAATGGCCGACCTGCTGGCGCAGGAAGGTATCATGATCGCCCGCCGCACTGTTGCCAAATACCGCGAAACTCTCGGCATAGAGCCTTCTTTCGTCAGAAAAAAGCAGACTTGACAGGCGCGCCGGTTCGCTATATATTTTATATATATTTTAACACTGAATCAACCCTCTCCGGCGGGGCAAGTTTGTCCTTTCGAGGATAAGTCCGCCCTAAGACCCACTCTTATACAGGCAACGGGTTGTTGACTGGATGAAAGCCCGTTCGCCCCGGCCGGGTTCAGGCGTCCGGCCTTTTTTTCGCCGAAGCGAAAAAATCTGTTTTCTCGGCGACTATCAATGCCGCAGACGTTTCGCCCTTTTTCATGATTGGCCGGGATCGTGGAAAGGGCGTTCATTATTTAAAACAACGCAGGAGGTTGCCGATGTCAGCGCTTGACATACTGAAAGAACGCGGATTTATCAAACAATTATCCCACGAAGAGGAAATCGCCGGACTGCTGGAAAAGGAAAAAATTACTTTTTATATCGGTTTTGACCCGACGGCGGACAGCCTGCACATAGGGCATTTCATCGCGCTCATGTCCATGGCGCACATGCAAAAAGCCGGACACCGCCCTATCTGCCTCTTGGGCGGCGGTACCGCCATGGTGGGAGACCCCAGCGGCAAGGACAACATGCGCCGCATTATGAGCAAAGAGGAAATAAACCGCAACGCCGGATGTTTTAAAAAACAGATGGCCAAATTCATTGACTTTGAAAACGGCCGAGCGATCATGGAAAACAACGCCGAGTGGCTGTTGGATCTTAACTATATCAATTTCCTGCGGGAAGTCGGCGTGCATTTTTCCGTCAACCGTATGCTCTCAGCCGAATGTTTCAAACAACGCATGGAAAAAGGGCTGTCTTTTTTTGAATTCAATTACATGCTCATGCAGGCATACGATTTTCTTGAACTTTACCGCCGTTACGGCTGCGTGCTGCAAATGGGCGGCGACGACCAATGGTCAAATCTTTTGGCCGGGGTTGAACTTATCCGCAAAAAGGAAAGCGCCGGCGCTTTTTGCCTGACTTCTAAATTGCTGACAACCAGCGAAGGCAAAAAAATGGGCAAAACAGAAAAAGGCGCGTTGTGGCTGGATGCGGAAAAAACTTCTCCTTATGACTTTTATCAGTACTGGCGCAATATAGACGACGCCGATGTAATGGAATGCCTGGCCCTGCTCACCTGGCTGCCGATGGACGAAGTGCGCCGCCTGGGGGCGCTCCGCGACAAAGAAATAAATTGCGCAAAAAAAATCCTGGCTTTTGAAGTAACCAGTCTTGTGCACGGCGCGCCGGAAGCCAAAAAAGCGGCCGGAGCCGCCGAAGCGCTCTTTGGCGCGGGCGGCGGCCTGGAAAACGTGCCGACGGTTTTTATTGCCAAACAGCAGAGAGAAGGGAAAATCGCGGACGTTCTGGCGGCCGCCGGCATAACCGCCAGCAAAGGCGAAGCCAGGCGGCTGATCGCCGGCGGCGGTCTTTACGTCGGCGAGGAAAAAATCACCGACCAGGAAGCCGTGTTCATCCCGGCCATGTTCGACGGCGACGGCAGCCTCCTGCTGCGCAAAGGCAAAAAAACCTATCACCGGATAATTGTGAAGTGACGATGCCCGCGCCTGCCGGCAAGGAAAGGCGTCAGGGCGGCGGACAGTCCTAC
>JAISPA010000074.1 GCA_031275255.1 Acidaminococcales bacterium
CCAGCGCCAGGAGCCTAAATTAACGATGTTGGGACGGGTGCTTTTGCCGCCGATGGTAGTGTAATCTTTTTTGCCGGCAAACCGGCTCATGGCAAACAAAAGGGCGTTGGCGAACAACATGAGGACCGTCGCCAAAGCGGTTGCGTCGCGGATGCCTTTGCTGTCGCCCATATAGACGTAGGTAACAATTCTCGTCGTCATTACCTCAATATTGCCGGGCATGCCCACGATCGACGGTATGCCGAAACAGGACGCCGCCGATATAAACACCAAAAGGCCGCCCGCCAGAATGCTCGGGGCCATGAGCGGCATGGTTATGTCCCGCAAGGTCCGGAGCGGGGAAGCGCCCGCGATCCTCGCCGCTTCCTCCAGCGCCGGGTCCATCTTTTCCATGGCGCGGGATATGGTAATAAAGGCGAAGGGGGAATAAAAAAGCGTCAGGACCCAAGTAAGTCCGCCCACAGTATAAATATCGAAAGGCGATTCGGCCAGGCCGAACACCCATTTTAAAATCATATTCAAATAACCCACGCTGGGGTTTAATAGCTGTACCCAGGCGATCGCCCCGACATAAGGGGGGATCATATAAGTGGCGACAAGCCAGGTGCGAAAAGCCCCCTTGCCCGGAAGGTTTGTCCTGCCGATCAGCCAGGCCAGCGGAAAGGTGAGGATTATGCTGCAGACCATCGTCAAAACAGATATTTGCAGCGTATTTGTCAGGGCGCGCCAATTCACATTGCGGCTGTAAACATCCCTGTAATTGCTGAAATCGACGCTGCCGCCCGGCATAAAACTGGACAAAACCAAATAAAGCATCGGCAGCACCGTGAAAAGCAGCAAAAAAACAACGCACAGGGAAATAACGACAGATTTGCTGTCAAACAACGGCAGGGAAAAATTTCGTTTCAATAAAATTCACCGCTTCCAACCGACAATTGAACGAGACCTGGCCGCCCCTTAAAGCTGCCCGCAGGGGCGGGAACATCGGGGCCGGGCAGTCCGGCGCCAAACAGGAGGGAGCAAAACCCTTTGTTTACTCCCTCCTGCGCCATTATAACATTTCCTGTTTTACTTTTCCATTACCCTTGCGCGAAATTCCTCTTTGTATTTTTCCTTCTCTTTGGAGAATTTAATCCAATCGGTTTTCACGGCCTTCCCGTAAAAGGTTTTGAGCGCTGGCGCCCCGTTCGGCGGCCTGACGTCCTCGCGCACCGAGTGCATCCAGCCTGTAACTATGGTCTCCTGCCCCGCCTTGGACAGCCACCAGTCCACCGCCGCCTTGGCCCCGGCGGGGTTCTTGCTGGCGGACAGGATACCGATCGGGCTGGGAACGACGATAACGCCGTCGTCGGGATAGACAACCTTTACCGGCTCTTTTTTGGTTTCAATCATTTTAAGTATGTTTTCTTCCAGAATCATGACGGCCAGATATTCGCCAGTCAGCAGTTTGTTCTGAATGGCGGAATTGCCTTCCTCCACCCGCAGGCCGTTGGCTTTGAGCTTGTCAAAATACTCCCAGCCGTACTTTTCCGACAAAGCCGCCGCCGCGACAAACGCGGTTCCGGAAAGGAGCGGGTTGGGCATGGCGATCTTGCCTTTCCATTTCGGGTCGGTCAGATCCTGCCAGGTTTTGGGGGCTTCCTCCGCTTTCAGCTTGGTCGTGTTGTAAGCGATGATCATGTTGCTGATCCTGACGGGCGTCCAGGAGCCGTCCTTGTCCTTTTCGATGATGACGTCCTTGGCGGCGGGCGAAGCGTAATTGAGCAGCAGCTTCTGGTCCTTGAGCGTGTAATAATAAGAAGGGTCGGCCACCATCAAAGCGTCGGCCGCAATCTTTTTCGCTTCCATCTCGCCGGCCATTTTAGCTATGACCTTTTCCGTGCCGCCCTGGAACCAATCCACTTCCAGATCGGGCAGGGCCTTTTTGATAATAGGTTTTCCCATATCGATTAGATCGGGATAAATAGACGTATAAATCATTATCTTGCCGCCGATCTTGCCGCCTGCCGCCGGCGCCTCCTTTTGCCCGCCGCCGCAGCCCGCCAGGACGGCGACCAGGGCAGCCGCCGCGCACGTCGCGGCCAGCGCCTTATTAATTGAGACACCCATCTTCAAACCAGCCTCCTCAAATTTTTATATTTTTACCATCCCTTTATCGTCACGAAAGCGCCCGCCGCCGAGAGCCGCATACCCTCCCCATACCGCGTTTTGGCGGAATCTTCCGGTTACAGGACCGCCGCTTGTAAATCCTCCATTATCTATTATCTATTATAAATTAAATTACCGTTAAAGTGCAAAATTTTTTACAAAAAGATGAATAATATCAAAACAAATCCGTCAAAACCGGCTGGGCGCTTAGATTGCGTCAGATTTCGCCGCCGCCGAAAAATTTCAAAAGGTATTGTATATGTTTGGGATTTCATATATACTGTATATATGAAAAAAGGCGGGATAGTAATGTATTATCGCCGTTTCGCCGGCGGGGGCGGGGATATGTCTTGCCCGGTTTCCCAGCCATGACATATCTGTGTCAGGCGGATTGCCGCCGCTACTTTTTTCGGAAAGCGAGGTGAAAATATGGCTGAACAGTTGCTTACCGCCTCAATTACCTTATTTGTGGGCATGGCGGTGGTTTTTTTGGTGCTTGGCATCCTTTACGGCATGCTGCTGCTCATTCCTTTGGTCAACAAGAAAGAATAACGGAATAACGCGCATTCAAGATTTTTTAGGAGGATAAAAGATGGATTTATTTATTAGCGCAATCGTAGATTTTTTCACAGAGTCCGGTTTGTCCGGTATCACCATTGGTTCAATCATCATGATAGCGGTGTCGCTCGGACTCATGTGGCTGGCGATCGCCAAGGACTATGAACCGCTCCTTTTGGTCCCCATTTCTTTCGGCATGCTGATGGTCAACCTGCCCATGACCTACCTCATGGCCCCGCCCGCGGTCAACGCCGACGGCACGCACGCGGTCGGCGGCCTTTTGTGGTATATCTATCAGGGCGATGAGCTCGGCATCTTCCCGCCGCTCATCTTTCTCGGGGTCGGCGCGCTGACCGACTTCGGCCCTCTGATCGCCAA
>JAISPA010000109.1 GCA_031275255.1 Acidaminococcales bacterium
CTTGAACATATATTCCAGTTCGGAAATTTCTTTGTGGTATTTGCGTATGGTGTCAAGGAAAAAGAGCGTCGTTTCATTGGTCTTGTGCCTGACGCTGCCCGAGCCGGCCTGCAGGCCAACTTCCTTGGCCACGTCCTCCAATTTGGCTTTTACGCTCAAAAGCCGCGCGTTTCTGTCGATCGTCTCCAGTTCTTCTTTGCTGCGCGCGCTCACGTCCTTGGACCAGGAAGCGTTTTCCCCCGGGGCCGGCTTGCCCGCCTTTGGCCGCGCGATGGCGGCGATAACGTAAGTCGCCTCGTGCAGCCATTCTTCGATCAGGCTGGCCGCGGTAATGACATTGGCGTAGCCGGTCCTTTTGGCAGACAGGCACAAAGGCAGGCAAAAGTTGATGAAATCCATGTCGATGCCGTAGCTTATGGAGTTATAGCGCACAAGTTTTTCCAAAGCGTCGGCATAAGGTATAAATATGGAAAAATCCGCCCCCATGCCTTTAAGTTTGGAAACATGGCTGAATACGACGGCGCTGCTGAAAAGCTCCAGCCGCCGGGCGAGTTCGGGAAACTCCAGGCAGAGCCTGTATTCGTTCATGGCCGAAAACAGTATTTCATAGATAACGAAATAAAGAGGGCTTTTGCCAATCTTTATGCTGTGCGTCTGGAAGTTTTCGTCAAAAGCATCCCTTTGCACGGTATAGCGCAGCCGCGCTATCTGCCTGATGATAAAGCCCTCCAGCAAGGCCTCGTGGCTGGTATAGTCCCGGAGCCAGCTTTCGCGGTGCAGGCTTTTGATTTTTTCCATATTGAAGCAAATTTCGTAACCTTCTTTTGCGTCTTCCAGAAAAACAAAAGGCGTGTCCCCGTTTACTTCGGCGCAAGCGTGCAAAGACAAAAATTCTTCCGTTGTCTCTATCATTGCTACCCTGACCGCCATTTCCGGGCAAATCACCGACAAATTGATCATGACGGCAGCCATCCCCCCTCATAGAGTAGCGGACTGGATTTTGTCCTTTATTAATTGCAGGTCGTAAAAACCAAGGTCGACGTCAAGGTAATACATAAAACTTTGCAAAATTATTTCTTTAAAACGTTCGACGCCGATCAGGCTGACAAATTTGACAAACCTTTCCATTTCCGGGCTGTTCAGCGCCGCCACGTTTTCGACGTCCCCGGCCCCGAGCCTTTCGGCGATCGCCCGTCTTACGCTTTCCACATTGTTGCCCTTGATAAAATAGTCGTTAACCGTTACCGAAGCGGCGGCCTTTTCGTCCTCCGGCAATTCAAGGTTGCACATGACCGTGGCGATAGCCGCGTTGCGGACGGAAAGCGGATAGGTTTTGCTGCGCATTTCCCGCATCAGGTCGATAATGTATTTTTTGACTTCGCGCGGCGTCCTGTCCGGCGCCATATATTCGTCGGCGATGATTCTGTCCACTATGCTCAGCTCGTCCTCGGCGGCCGGATAATCAAAGTAAAAACAGACCAGCCTCTGCGCGAAGCTTTGCGGCAGCTTTATATTGCCGGAATACTGGCTGTCGTTGGCGCAAAAGAGTATCCGGAAGTTCTCGTGGGCGTAAACTATTTTGTCGCCGATCGCCGTAACGGAAGTCCTGTCGAGGATGCTGTTGAACATCAGCAGCACCTCCTGGAGAGAATGGGTGGCCTCGTCCACGACTATTACGCCGCCTTCTTCCATACATTCAGCTACGATGCCGTTTTTGACGACAAGGCTGCCGCCGTCAAGTCTTAGGCCGAGGATCAGGCTGGTTTTTGTCTGTTCAGGACTGAGCTGCACATAAAAAGCGGGCACATTGCGCGCGGCGGAATATCTTTTGGCAATATTCATGGCAATGACGCTTTTGCCCGAGCCGGAGGGCCCCACGATATAGATAGGCCACCTCGTTTTGTCCAAAACATTATAACATCTTCGCAAAAGCTCGTTGCCGGAACGGCCGACTATTTCCGGTATTTTGCCAAGATCCAGTCTGATATTCAAGTTTGACATGGCTGTTCCCCCTAAAGCTTATATTGCTTCCCGGCCGCGGGCGGACCTGCCCGGACGGGGAAACCTTGAAACGCCGCCCGGCAGAGGACGGGGCGGCGTTTCCCTGTTCTGGCGAAAAATCCCGCTATAATCAGGCCGCCAACAGGCGGGCGGGCCAAAACGCCGCCGCGCGGCAGCTACCCGCCGGATTTTAATTTTAAAACAACAAGGTCAATTAAAGCGTCAAAATTTGCCTGAATAGCCGTAAAGTCTTCTGCGGTCGCATCGTCTATGTGCAAGCCCACGGAAACCACTACGTTTGTATTCAATTCGCTTGCCAGCCGCAGGGCCGCCGCCCTGGCCGGCAGGTCGTCTTTGTGTCCCATTACGCACAATACGGACGCGCTGGCCGATATGGAGCCGTCTTTCTTCAGGCTCGGGCGCGGCGACGCCACCGCTGCCGCGCCGACGTGCGGCGTGTCGCCGCCGCCGACGTTCACGGCGACGTCCTTGCCGCAAAGCGTGATCGACGCGGCCACTTTATGCAACCCTTCGCCGGTTTCAACCTGCGATATTTTCAACATTTTCAACATCCCTCCCAGGCGGTGAATTTATCATAAACGATGCCAAACTGCATGAAAATCTTGCCGATTATATGCTGTACCTGTTTTTCAACAGAATTGGCGCCGTTATAAAACGTGAGCATGGGAGGGATTACGATGCAGCCGCTGTCGGCGGCTTCTTTGATATTGCGCAGATGTATCCGGCTCAAAGGCATCTCGCGCGGCACGATTACCACCCGGCGGCTCTCTTTGAGGCAGACGTCCGCCGCCCGGAGCAAAAGATTGCCGGCGAATCCGGCCGCTATGCCGGCTACCGTTTTCATGCTGCAGGGGACGACGATCATGCCGTCGGTTTTGAAAGAACCGCTGGAAATGCTTGCCGCCATGTTTTTGTTGTCGTGATTATAATCGGCCAGCGCCGCAATTTCGTCTATGCCGAGATTTGTTTCACAGGCGAAATTTTTAACCGCGCCTTCTGTAATCACCAGATGTTTTTCGCAATCAGGAACCGACTGCAGGGCTTTCAACAGTTCATAGCCCATAATTACGCCGCTCGCTCCTGATATGCCAATTATAAGACGCATTTTAACACCTCGCCGCGGCCGGATAATAACACCTGATTTTATATTACCACAAGCCAAGCATTTTCCAATAGGGTACTTCCAAAATAACCGTCATGATATAAATAACCGCAATGAACGGTATGCCTAAACGGATGGTTTCTTTCTGCGAATACATGCCGTTGCTTTCGCCCATGCCCACCAGCATGTTCAAGTGCTGAAACGGCAGCACGTAATGGCTGGCTACCGCCGAATAAGCCAAAAGAGCCGGTATCAGTGTGTCAACACCCATCGGTTTGGTGAATGTCAGCATGGCGGGTATCACAATGCCCATGACGGCGATAACGCTGCCCAGCAGCATGTGGATGACAATGGAAACCGTAGCGATGAAAGCGGCCAGAATGTAAGGATTTTCAGGCACGGAAGCGGGCAGCACCGTCTGGGCGATCCAGGCGTTCATGCCGGTAGTGCCGCCGACCCGGCCGATCGCCACCGCCGCCGTCAGAAAGAGCAGCACGTGTATCGGCACGCCGGCCCAGCTCGCGGGCGTCAGTACGTCGCCGACCTTGGGCATGCTCATGGCCATGGCGATAAAGAAGGTTACCCAGCCGACGTCTATGCCGTGGAGCGTGTCGGTCATCCACAGGATGATGGCCAGGCCGATCCAGAAAGCGGCGCGTTTTTCCTTGGCGCCCATCGGGCCGAGCCCCGCCAGCTTGGCGCGCATTTCCTCTTTGTTGATGCTTATTTCTTTGGAGGGTTTGAACAAAGCTATAACCATAAAGCAGGTGATTATGCTGACAATGATGCTGGGCGGACCCATCAGCTTAAACCAGCCCAGCCAGCCCAGCTGCTGGCCGGACAACGACACGGCCAGCGGGCTTATGGCGGCGTCGCCGGTCAGGAAAATTAAAGATACCGGCACCGAAGCCGCGAAAACCGAAAAGCCTATTTTTACCGCGTCCTCGCGCGGTATGGACGCGCTTTTTATGACGACCGCCATGACCGACATGATCAAAAAGGCGCGCGGCCAGGGATGCGGGATCAAAAGGCTCAAAATGAAAGTGAGGACAAAACTCGCCACGATAATGCTCTTGAATGATGTCACGTATGATATGATAAACTTGTAGGCGATGCGCTCGCCCAGGCCGGAATCCTTTACCGCCCCGGCGATAAGGTAGGCGCCGATGATCAAATACATCAAGGTGCCTGTCCAGGTGGAAAATACCATGGCCGGCTTTTCCACGTTGAAAACAACCAAAAGCACCAAATAAAGGCCGGAAATATAGCCTGACTGGCATATTTGGAAGCCCCAGAAAATTACCGTCATAAAGGAAAGGGCCATACATATTTGCCCGGCGCGGCTAAGGCCTTCAATATTCA
>JAISPA010000123.1 GCA_031275255.1 Acidaminococcales bacterium
GCCTGCGCAAAAGCCCTGGCGGCAAATTCGCCCGTTACCGCGTAATCCGCCGTCCGGCCATCCTGCATCAGATTGAGCGGGACAAGCGAAAATTGCATGGTAGCGCCGCCTTGTATAAACAAAACGTCGTAATCGTCGCCTGTGCCCAGCAGGTCTTTTATGTCCTGCTGCGCCTCGGCGTTTATTTTTTCATAAAGCGCGGAGCGGTGGCTCATCTCAATGATGGACATGCCGCTGCCCTGATAGTCTAAAAATTCCGCCTGCACCTCCCGCAGCACTTCCGTTGGCAGAGTTGCCGGCCCGGGATTAAAATTAAAAATTCTCGACATGCCGAAACCTCACTTTAAAAAATCTTCCTCCAGCAAATGCACCGCTAAACCGTCGCGCAACTTGGGTTCAAACCAGGTGGACTTGGGCGGCATTATTTTGCCGGCGTCGGCGACCGCCATAAGTTCCCGCATGGAAGTAGGATAAAGGCAAAAGGCGACGGCCGCTTTCCCGGCGTCCACCAGTTCGGACAGGGCGTCTGTGCCGCGTATGCCGCCGACAAACTGTATCCTTTGGTCGGCGCGCGGGTCAAGTATTCCCAATATGGGGCTTAGCAGGTTGTTCTGCAATATACTTGCCTCCAATCCGCCGCTAAGGTCTTTTTCGTCAAACGTCTCATCCTTTGCCGTCAAATTATACCATTTACCCGCCAGGCACATGGTAAAATCATGTCTCGCGGCCGGCTGGGCAGGGGCGGCGATTGTTTCTACACGAAAATTGCCGCTGACCTTTGCCAAAAATTCCGCCGCCGTCCATCCGTTAAGGTCCTTCACAGCCCTGTTATACGCCAGTATCCGCATCATATCGTCAGGAAATATTACCGCAAGAAAATAGTTGTATTCTTCTTGACCGGTATGCAGAGGATTGTTTGCCCGCGCTATATCCGCGGCTCGCAAAGCGGCGGCGCAGCGGTGGTGCCCGTCGGCGATATACAAAGGCCCTGTTTGGGCAAAAACGCGCCGGAGAGCCTCAATATCGGCCGGAGAGTTTACAATGTAAAAAATGTGGCTTATGCCGTCGTCGGCGGTAAAATAATAAACAGGACTTGTCCTGCCCGTAATGTCCGCGATCAGCCGGGCGATTTCCGGCGCCCTTTTGTAAGACAAAAACACGGCTCCGGTCTGCGCCGCCAGGCATTTTATATGACGTACCCGGTCGTCCTCCTTCTCCGGGCGGGTGAGTTCGTGTTTTTTAATCGCGCCGGCGCGATATTCCTCCACCGAGGCGGCGGCGACCAGCCCTGTCTGCTCATGGCCGCCCATTTTCTGCCTGTATATATAAAAACACGGTTCAGCGTCTGTCCGCATCAGGTCGTTCGCCTGGTATTCGCGGAAAACGGACGCCGCTTCTTCATATACGGCGTCTTCATATTGCCCGGTTGCGTCGGGGAAAGCGGCGTCAGATCTGGTAACGCGCAGAAAACTTAGCGGCTGCTTTTTTATCTCGGCGCGCGCTTCTTCCCTGTCCATCACGTCGTAAGGAAGCGAGGCGATCCGCTTTGCCTTGTCTGCCGCCGGCCGCAGCGCCCGGAAGGGTCTTATTTCAGCCAACAACCAACACCTCTGTTTTTAAAATTACTTTATTTCCACAATTTTACTACATTTTTCTTTATTTTCACAGCCGTTTGCCATAAAGTTGTCAAAAAAATATAAACCTGACTTCATCCTTTTGCAAAGTTGCGCCCTCGCCGGCGGGTAGTTTTCCTGTTTGGCGCATTGCATCTTTTGTTCAAAAGGGAACTTTTGGGGAACTTGTATTCGGGCTGAAAATGCGTTAAAATAAAACACGATTGAACGAGATTTAATTAATACTGTTCCCCGGCTAAAATCGTGGCAGCTTTACGGCTGCTTTGCCATACTGTTTTGTTGCAAATCCTCGCCTGGCTTTCCTGAGTCCAGTATAGGCCCGGCTGACCCTCAGCGAGAGTCGAAATTTCTGCTGTAGGAAGTCCCGTTCAATCCATGATATATTCGGTTCTCGCGGAACATCAGGGCAGGATAGTTTAACGGCAAAACCATCGGCGTTGCTGCAATGATGATCAAGATAAATCTGCGGCTGAAAGCGGGGAAGCCTTATCCCCATTGGCGGCTTAACGGCGCGTTTTTGAACAGATCCGGGCCGGATTTATCCAGGCCTGGTATCCTTTTGCCTCAGCTTGTTACGAGAGAGCATCTCTTCTCCGGCAACTTGTATACTTAGGATTTGGAATCCCGCCGCCCAAGAGGCGGCACGCACATCCTAAGACATGAAAAGAAGCGCCGGTTTATCCGTCTGGCACAATGACAAAAACGCTATACCCCATTATTGTAAGGCAGACGTCCTTTAGAGAATACGGCTGCAATTCAAACGCCGGATTTATCATACAATCAATCACGTCCGCTGTTTTGCTGATATTTCCCGGGAAATCATTTGTTGCGTCAGGCGTGCATTTCGCTGTTAAACGCATGGTTTTGCCGTAGGACTTGCACAATATTGCCGCCCCGGCGCTTGCGTTGGCAGGATTGTTCCCGGCAGCGGCGCGCCGTGGGAAGGGAACCGGCGAGAATCCATTTGTTTTCCTGGGGAGGTCATTCTTGATGGATGTAAAGATTCTGCTGCCGTTTGTGGAGGCCGTCGCGAATGTTTTGCCGCAGATGGGTTTTCAGAGTGTCGCCCGCAGCGGCTTGAAGGTGACCAAAGGTATGGTCGGCAACAATGGAGTACTTGTAAATATCGGCTTGGTTGGGATGCTTGCCGGCAATGTCATCTATAATATTACAGCCGATTCGGCCAAGAATATAGCCTCCAAAATGATGATGGGCGCTCCGGTGTCGGAACTGGACGCGATGGCTCAGAGCGCGGTATGTGAACTGGGCAATATGCTGGCGGCCAACGCCGCCATTGCGCTTGAAGCTTTGGGCGTGCAGATCGACATATCGCCGCCGGGGCTTATAATCGGCTCTTCATTTACAGCGCCCGATCCCGGCGCGAAAGGTATTGTCGTTGAAATGAAGGCGGACGACAGTACAATTGAAGTAACCATGCTTATAATACCAAAAATTTAGGCGGCGTGGTCATGCAAAAAAG
>JAISPA010000128.1 GCA_031275255.1 Acidaminococcales bacterium
ATCATCACACGGCGCAAGAGGCGAAACTCGCCGGCCTGAGCATCCTCGACGCCGGCCATCAAGGCACGGAGCGGCCTGTTCTGCCCCTTCTGGCCGGTAAAATCGCCGAGGGAACCAAAGGCCGCAAAATAAAAATATTGATAGCCGAGGAAACGCCGTCCCTGCTCATGCTATGAAGGAGAAAAATAATGCTCACAGAATTTAAAGCCGGAGATAAAATAAGGCATATAGTTTTATGCCGCGTGCAAAAGGTCGGCAATTCAGCCAACGGCGGCGTGTTCGCCCGTGGTTTTGCCAGCGACAATACCGCCGCGCTGCCGTTTATTTCCTTTGACGGTTATACCGTGGATGTTTTGCGTTCCCTGACCGGGCCCCGCGCTTTCGTGGTTACCGGAACGATCGACATGAACCGATTTGCCGGCGATGGCTCGCTGCAACTCTTAATACAGAAAATCGAACCGCCTTTGCCGGAAGAAGATTTGTCTCACCTTTTGCCTGACGGCGGCGTCGATTTAAATGAATACGGCCGGCGTTTCGATCTTTTGCTCGGCAAAATAAAAGACGCCGATATTTTAAGGCTTGTGCGCCAGGTTTTTTCCGGTCGGATATGGGCTTCTTTCCGGACAAACCCGGCCGGCATGAGCTATCATCACGCCTATATCGGCGGCCTGCTGGAACATTCGGTGGATACGGCGGAATTGGCCGTGGCCATGGGCGAAAAGGTAAAAGACGCCGATCAGGACATACTCATCGCCGGCAGCCTTTTGCACGATATAGGCAAACTGCGTGAAATATCGCAGGATATAGGGTTTCCTTACACCGGCGAGGGCAAACTGCTCGGGCATATAGCCATCGGCGCCATGATGGCCGAAGAAGCGGCGCTCGGAATGGATCCGCCCATCTCCGGGGAGAAACTGCAATTAATCGTTCATATAATAATTTCCCATCACGGCGACCAGGAGAAAGGTTCGCCGATCAACTGCCGGACAAAAGAGGCTTTTATCGTGCATTACGCCGACGAGCTCAATTCCGTGCTCAACCAATTCCACCCGCGGGAGGGCAAGGGCTGGCAGTACAACAAAATGCTGGCCCGCAACATTTTCTTAGGAGGGGAATAGCCGGCGCGATAGTACCTTGTAACGTCTAAAGGTTGTCGGCGGACGGCCGTCCGCCGCAAAAAGCCGCCTGTTTCCAAAATAGTGTCGCCCGCCTGTTGACCGTTCAGGCGGTATGTGGTATTCTCAAAATATAAAGTGAGTATGAAAGGCAATCGCGGCTGCGCCGGTGTTCTGTAATACTTAAGAAACAGCCGGGGGCGGTTTTTCCGCTGTTACAGAATACGGCGCGCAGCCGAGGAAAGTCCGAGCTCCGCAGGGCAGGATGCTGGATAACGTCCAGCGAGGGCGACCTTAGGGCCAGTGCCACAGAAATGCGTACCGCCGGTCAGCCGCGAGGCGCCGGCAAGGGTGGAACGGTGCGGTAAGAGCGCACCAGCAGGCAGGCAACTGCCTGGCTAGGTAAACCCCATCCGGAGCAAGACCGAATAGGGAAGGGATGAAGCGGCCCGCCGATCCTTCCGGGTTGTGTCGCTTGAGCCGCCGGGCAACCGTCGGCCCAGATAAATGATTGCCGCCGTCAGCTTGACGGAACAGAACTCGGCTTATTGATTGCTCACTTTATACATTTTATGTAAATTTTGGGGCTGCCGAATTTTCGGTAGCAGGGGAGATTATGGCATGAATGTTATAAATCTGGCCGCACAGGACAATTTTGCCGAAATTATCCAAAGCCAGCCAATCCCTGTCATCGTTGATTTCTGGGCGCCCTGGTGCGCTCCCTGCCGTATGCTGGCGCCGGAGCTGGCGGGCGCCAGCGAAGAGTTCGGAGATAAATTGCAAGTATTGAAGGTCAATATCGATGATTTCGCCGAACTCGCCTCCGGTCAATACAAAGTTTTGGGAGTGCCGACTCTGGTTCTCTTTAAAGACGGCCGGGAAAAAGGAAGGCTGGTCGGTTATCGCTCGCGTACGGCTATCAAGGCTTTCATAGAAAAAAATCTGTGAGGCGCGCGACATGAAGTTACGCGGCGTCAGGGGAGCAACTACCTGTACGGGCGACAGCAAAAACGAAATTATGGACGCCGTAAAAGAACTGTGGCTTAAGATGCATGAGCAAAACGCTTTCGCCGAAGATGATTTGGCGGCGGTTATTTTCAGTTCCACGCCCGATCTTTCGGCGGCTTTCCCGGCGACCGCCGTACGCGCCTTAGGCTGGACGCAAACGCCGCTTTTCGGCGCGGCCGAGATCGAGCAGCCGGAAGCGGTAAAACGCTGTGTGCGTATCCTGGCGCTATGGAACACCGACAAAGAGCAAAAAGATATAAAACACGTTTATCTGCGGGCAGCGGTGGCGTTAAGGCCGGACATCGCCGGCGGCAAGTAACCGACCGCGCCGGGGTTTCCCGCCCGCCGGCATAAATGCGGGTTTGTGTTGCTATACGCTTGAATATCGGCAAAAAGGGTGAATATGTTTTGACGAAAAATAAAATGTTTACGCTGTTTCTGATGATTTTCACGCTGGCGCTGCTGGGCGGCTGTTCCGAGGCTCCCGTGCGGATCGGCGTCTTTGACCGCGCCAAAATCGCGCGGGAGAAAGCCGTGTTCGGCGAAGTAAACGCCCTGAACGCGGAAATCGCCCTTTTGGAAGAATTGATGCGCGACAAAAAAGACCAATTGCGGGAAGAACTCCAGGAGATGGAAGAGGAAGCAAACGAGTCGCTTAAGCGGGAATGGACCGAGGGTATGGAGGAGCGGGAAGAAAAGTTAAATAACGCGCTCAATGAAAAATTCAAGGGATTTTTGGCAGAAAAAAATCAGGAGATGCAAGATTTCATCGCCTCCGTGGAAAACGAGGCGAACAAGAAACTTGATGAAATTACCAAAAAGGCCGCCTCCCCGCTGCTGACGGAAATGCAGCTGGCGGATCTGGAAAAGGAGGCGGATGAAGCGAAAAAGCAGGCGGACGAAAAAATAAAAGCAAAAGACGCCCGGATACAAAAAGAAATAAACGATACGCTCGCGGACAGCCGCGCCGCCGCGAAAAGAAATCTGGACGAATACGCCGTAACCCTGCGGGAAAAATTGACGGAGGAACGGAAAAAGCAGTTGCGGGAATTCGCCGAAGAACAGTTGGGCGACGACCAGAAAAAGCAAAATGATTTGCTCGCCCGGCGGGAAGCTTTGCAAAAAAGTATTGACGAGCGGATAAACAAAGCCGTAGAGGCGGCCGCTAAAGAGAAGAAGCTGGAAATAGTGCTTTCCCAGGTATTTTCCAATGTAAAAGCGGTGGATATAACCGGCGACGTCATGGCGATCCTGCTGAAAAAATAACCGCGCCGCCGCGCAGGCGCCGCAAACCCGTCTTTGCCCTTGGGACTTTATTCGGCGAAAGGTTGGTTTTTGCCGCCGATGGGAACGGTACCGAGGACAGGTTGGTTCGGCGGCAAAGGCGCCGGCCCCGGCGCGCTGATAAAGGCCCGGTGTTTAAACATGTCGGAAAAATATGACGCCGCGATTGTCGGCAGCGGTCCGGCGGGTATTTTCGCCGCCTATGAACTGACCGTAAAATTCCCCCAAATAAAAGTAATCCTGTTGGAAGAAGGCCAGGATATTTATACGCGCAGTTGTCCTTTGGCGGAAAAAAAGGTTTCCGCCTGCGTTTTTTGCCCCAGTTGCGCGGTAATGCGCGGTTTCGGCGGCACAGGGGCTTTTTCCGACGGCAAATACAACATTACGGCTAAGTTCGGCGGCTGGCTGACCGATTACCTGCCGGAAACCCTTGTCATGGATTTGATCGGATACGTTGACAAGGTAAACCTTTCGCTGGGCGCGCCGGCCGCCGTGTTCAGTTCGGAAAACAGCGCGATCGGCAAAAAGGCGCTGGAACACGATCTTCATTTGCTGGGGGCTAAGGTGCGCCATCTCGGCACGGAAAACAACATGCTCATCCTGCGCCGCCTGTACGAAACGCTGAAAGACAGGATCATCATGCGCTTTAACAGCAAGGTGGAGCGCATAATAACCAGAAAAGACGGTTTTACCCTGCAAATGGCAAAAGGTGCGGAAATAAGGAGCGACTGGCTAATCGCCGCCCCCGGGCGCAGCGGCTCGGAATGGTTTGCCGGCCAGTGCGGGGAATTGGGCATACCGGTATTCAGCAATCAGGTAGACGTCGGCGTGAGGGTGGAACTTCCGGCGGAAATATTCAAACACATTACCGATGAAGTCTATGAAGCGAAACTGGTGTATCTTACCAAACAATACGGCGACTTTGTGCGCACCTTTTGCATGAATCCATACGGCTACGTCGTAACGGAAAACACGGACGGCATCATAACCGTCAACGGCCACAGTTATCACGACGCGAGCAAAAACAGCCGCAATACCAATTTCGCCCTGCTTGTCAGCAATAAATTTACCCAGCCTTTCAACCAGCCTCATCAATACGGCAAACGCATAGCTTCTTTTTCCAACATGCTGGGCGGCGGCGCGATCATGCAGCGTTTCGGCGACTTGATCAAAGGCCGCAGGACGTCCGAGCGGCGGCTGACCAAAAGTTTTCTTCTCCCCACTCTGGCGGCTACCCCGGGAGATTTGAGTTTGGTTCTGCCCAAACGGCACATGGACAACATCATAGAAATGATTTACGCGCTGGATAAAATCGCGCCCGGAACCAAAAACGACGACACCCTGCTTTACGGGGTGGAGGTAAAATTTTACAGTTCCCGGCTTGAATTGGACAAAAATATGGAAACTCCGGTCAAAGGCTTGTTTGCCATAGGCGACGGGGCGGGAGTAACCAGAGGGCTGGCCCAGGCCAGCGCGAGCGGCGTACACGTGGCGCGGGTGCTGGCCCGGCGGATAAGCGGCCTGCCGTAACAGATGCTATTCCCTGCCATATTTAGTTTTTAACGAAAAAGGGGGACAAGCGAATGGGAATGTGGAAAGAAGCCTATGCCGTAGGCAATGAACTGATCGACAGCCAGCACAAAGAACTTTTCCGAATGGCCGACGAATTTATGGACACGATGCGCCGCAAAGGACCGGACAGCCAAATGGCCTGCGCGCGCGCCGTCGGGTTTTTGAAAAGCTACGTTGTAAAGCATTTCGCGGACGAAGAAGCCTTGCAGGCTTCTTTAAACTATAAAGGGCTGGCGGAGCATAAAATATTGCACAAGGATTTTGTCGCTACCGTTTTGCAATATGAGAAAGAATTGATCAAAGGCAATTTTGACCAAAAGATCATGCAGCAGTTTGCCGGCACCTTGATCGGTTGGCTGGTCTACCATGTGGTGGGAGAAGACGGGAAAATAACCGGTGCAGCCGCGGCCGCGCCCCCCCTCTCCCAGGTCATGACGCAGCCCGGGCAGTTTGTCGCCTGCTTTGCCGACAGCGCTTGCGAGGTGCTCGGCCAGATGCTGAATATACCGGTCAAACCCGCGCCCTACGCGCCGGCGCTTGTCAGCCAGGCAGGCGATATAAGCGTAAGTATCGGCCTTGTCGGTGATTGCCCGGGCGAGGTGGATTTTGTTTTTCCGCTGGTGACCGCCCTTTGCATTGTCCAGCACATAACCATGATGAATCCGGCCGAACTTGGCGATATGATGGATTCGGCCCTGCGGGAAATTTCCAATATCATCAGCGGCAACGCCGCCTCCAAAATTTCCAAAACCGGCTGCGCCTGCGACATCACCACGCCCAAACTCTATCGCGGCCAATATCCCCTGTTCAAAGACAACAGGGTTGTAAAATGCGATCTCGGGCCGTTGATGGTCGCTTTTGGACTCAAGCAGTAGAGCGCGTTTCTGGACTGGCTCGCTTTCTGAATTTTAGAGTTTTGCTATTTCTAATTAAATGAACTTTTTTGCCGGCCTGAATTAATGTTTACGCTGCGTTTGCCGGCCGTGCTGTTCCCCGGCCGAAAGCAGCGCGTCTTTGTTTTGGCCGGGGAACATTATCAAATCAGGCAATCATAATGGCCGGTCAATTTTTAACTAATACTTTAGGTTGTATTGGCATAGGACTTAGGTTGTAAAAATAAGACTGTCAATAAACGCATGGCGGATATTCCCCCCGCCGGTTTGTTGGTATACTATTCTAAATATATGTATTGCGGTAAACAAAAGCAAACGCTGTTGTTACGCGCGAAACCTTTTGAGCGCCAAAGGACGCGCAGTTTGCCATAATGCGGGATTTGCCGGGGAAAATCCACAAAAGCGGCGTGCGGGCACAATAAAACGGCTTCCCGCCTCTTTTTGTTTTTAATACTGTTCCCAGGTTAAAACATGGATAAGATTTACGGGATGGTTTGCCGCCCGGCCGCGGCCGAAAGATAAAAAGATGATTCGCGGACGGGAATATTCTTATATATTGAAAGGAGCCCCCATGCGTTATAAAAAACTGTTTTTCCGCATTCTTATTTATTCCGCAGGATTGTTTTGCCTTGCCTTCGGCGTGGCGTTCGGCGTTAACGCCGGGCTTGGCATACCGCCCGTTAATTCGATTCCTTACGTACTTTCTCTTGTTACAAAGATAGAAATGGGTATTTGTGTGCTGTTTATATTTTCCAGCTGGGTTTTTATTCAATATATAATTTTGCGCAAAAACTTCAAGTGGATTGATTTGACGCAAGTGGTATTTTCATCGCTGTTTGGCTATTTTGTATATTTTGCCCGAAGCGCGCTGGGTGATTTTGAAATCCCCACCTATGCCGGCAAATTGGCAATGGTGGCCATCAGCATCGTTTTATACGCCGTCGGCGTAGCTATGTATGTTAATACAAAACTTGTGAATATGCCTATGGAAGGCCTGGTTGTCGCCATTACCAGCGTACTGCCCGGAAAGAGCTTCCATCAGGTCAAGATTGTTGTGGATTGCACAGTAGTGTTTATCGCGGCAATGTTATCCTTAACGGCTATGGGCGTGGTGTACGGCGTCCGTGAAGGCACGGTGCTCTGTGCGCTGTTGGTGGGGCCGTTGATGCGGCCTGTGCAAAAAGTATTAAATCCCGTTATAGACAAAATATGCTTTTAATAGGGAACGGGTACTCTCCGGCGGACTATGTCCGCCGGAGAGTACCCGCAAGCCCGCCGCGTTGTCAATGAGATAATTCGCAGGTTTTCTAAATTACGAAAAAGGAGGGCGCATTCCTCACGCCGCGAAAAAGGCGGGAGTGTCCTGCGCGGACGAATGAGATGAAAGGCTTGGAATTGGCTCGCCGCTATTATGAGAGCATGGGCGCGGAAATGATAAGATTGAGATTTCCGTCCTATCAGGACCGTATAGCGGCGGGACTGGCGGGAGAAGGCTCCGAATGTTTTGGTTTTGACGATGAAATCTCACAGGACCACGACTGGGGACCGGGTTTTTGCCTGTGGCTGGCGGACGGGGATTTCGCCGAGATCGGCGCCGAGCTGCAAGCCTCTTATGACGCCCTAGATCCCACCCCTTTAGGGTATGCCGGGAGAAAAAACACTCCCGAAGCGGCAGGGCGTGTCGGCGTCCTGCGCACCGGTGATTTTTACCGCAAGTTTATCGGCCTTGCCAGGTCGCCTGCTTCCTTGGCGGAGTGGCGCAGAATACAGGAGTATTTTTTGGCCCAGGCAACCAACGGAGCGGTATTTCATGATCCCTTGGGGGATTTTTCGCGTATTCGTGAATCGTTGCTTGAGTTTTACCCTGAGGATATCCGCGTTAAAAAGATAGCGGCCCGGGCGGCTGTGATGGCGCAAACAGGCCAGTACAACTATCCTCGCTGCGTCCGCCGCAATGAATTGGTGGCGGCTTTGGCGACGCTTTCCGAGTTTGCCGGCAAGACCTGTTCGATGCTCCACTTGCTTAACAAGCGCTACACCCCGTTTTACAAGTGGATGCATCGAAGCGTTCTGGGTTTGCCGCGTCTGCGGGAATGTTACGATTTGTTGCTGGCGCTTTGCGGCAATGAAATTGCGCGGGAAAAAAGGCAGGACACGATTGAAAAGATTTGCGGCTGTGTTTTGCGGGAGCTGCGCGAACAGGGCTTGACACATTTGAAAAGCGATTTTTTGCTTGATCACTGCCCGGCGATAATAGCGCATATCGGGGATAAAGAACTGCGTTCGTCGCATATCATGATAGATTAGTAATACTGCCCCCCGGCTAAAACCATGGGTAAGATTTGCGGGCCGATTTTGCCGCCCGGCGAGGATTTGCAACAAAGCAGTGTGGCAAATTAGCCGCAAAGATGCCGTATTTTTAGCCGGGAAGCAGTATAAGACAAAGAAAACAGGATATCAGGCCATTATGAATGAGCGCCCCCGTGCCTTTAGACATGGGGACGCTCAATTTTCAACTAATACCCAGGTTGTATGACATAAGACTTGGAGGGAGAAAAATAAGACTGTCAATAAACACTTGGCGGATGTTTTACCCGCCGGTTTGTTGGTATACTGCTCTCAATATACATATTGCGGTAGACAAAAGCAAATGCTGCTGTTGCGCGCGGAACCTTTTGAAGGCCGAAAGGCGCGCAGTTTGATATAATGGGGATTTGTCAAAGAAAATCCATAAACAAGTTAGGGGTGTTGCATAATGAGTATCGAGAGTGTCAAGGGACTGAGCGGTTATGTCTTTAATATTCAGCGTTTTTCTACGCACGACGGACCCGGGATCCGCACGACCGTCTTTCTGAAAGGCTGCCACCTGCGCTGCTTCTGGTGTCAGAATCCCGAGTCTCAGGATATGAAGCCTGTTCTTATGGTCAGAAAGCATCAATGCGTTTTTTGCGGCCGCTGTGTGCAAGCCTGCCCGCAAAAAGCCAGCAATATATTTGACGGGCGGATGGTTGTCGACCGTTCGCGCTGCAAGGCCTGCGGAGCTTGTACTTCGGCTTGCCTGTCCGGCCTGCGCAATGTGCAAGGCAAGTTGATGACGGTCGGCGAGGTCATGGAAGTGGTCCTCAAAGATTACCATACTTATGTGAACTCCGGCGGCGGCATGACGATTTCGGGCGGGGCGGTCGAATTGCAGGCGGATTTTACGGCCGCTCTCTTGCAGCGCGCGCAGGATGAAGGCGTACATACTTGCGTTGAGATGGCCGGGGCTTACTCCTGGCCGACCATTAAGAAGATTGCCGACCATTGCGACTATATCCTCTATGACCTAAAGCACATGGATAGTGAAAAGCACCGGGAAGGAGTCGGCGTGCCCAATAAAGACGTTTTGGAGAACGCCAGGCGCCTGGTCGAAGAGAAGAAGGAAATATTATTCAGGACGCCGCTGATTCCCGGTTACAATGACAGCTATGAAAGCGTCAGGGCGATTGCCAATTTTGTGAAAAACGAACTGGGCCTTTGCCCCGCCGATCATATTGAGTTGCTTCCCTATAACAATCTGGGTGAAGAAAAGTACGGGCGCATGGATTTCCAGGGAGACCACCCGGCGTACCAGCGGCAGTCGGACGAATATCTGACGGAGCTGCAGGAAATTGTCAAGGCAAGCTGACTTTTTTCCATGAGCCCGCGCTTTGAAAACTGACCGGTACCTTGTAACAACTAAAGGTTGTCGGCGAACGGCGGGAAAAAGACCGGCGTTTGGTAAACTTTCAGGTGCTACAAGGTACCGGGGCCGAACTTGAGCCGCAAACGCTGAAATTCTGATCGGTACAGTATACTTGCCGGCAGGAGCAGATGCGGAGAAAGCCCCATATTATCGGACTTTTCGGAACATTCGAAAAGATGCGGCTCAGGTTTAGCAGCTAAAGAAAGGGGGAATAAATGATTACTGAAGGCAAGAACGGTCGGACCTAAGTTCCAAGACTCAAGGAAATAAGGAGATGGTATTAATAATGGCGAAAGTAAAGTACAACAAGTACGAAGAAAAAAGCAGGGGAAACGTCCTCTGGGAACGCCTGAACCCCTTGCGCTACACGCAGAACATGTCCTTGTCGCGCGCTCAGTTGCTGATGGACGGCTATAAAGAGTTTGAAGGTTATTCTTTCTTCCACAAGCGCGGCTTGGCCGTGCAGAAGATTCTGCGGGAAATCCCGATTTATATTGACGACGATCAGCTTTTGGTCGGCGATTACAGCGCCCGGCCGATGGGCCCCGAGTGGTTCCCGGATCTGGCGGCTTTGTGGATGAAAGATTACATTGAGAAGTACGGCTGGCAAGGCAACAAAGGCAAATTCTTCGGCTTCGACAGCGAAGCGCACGCGCAGCAGGCTCTGGACATCTGCGAATATTTCCGCAATATAGACGGCAAGGAAATGTGGCAGAAGTATCAGGGTCCCGAAGAAGTCGAATATGAGGATAAAATCGGCGAGGCCGGCGCTTGGGTCATTAACACCGTGTCGGAAATATTCGCGGAAAAGGCCTGGAATTGCCCGGATATCGGTTTTACCCTCATGACCAAGGGCGTCCGCGGCCTGATCGCCGAAATCGACGAGCAGCTGGAGAAGCTGCAAATCACCACCCTGGGGGAATTTTATAAAGAGCAGTTCTGGAAAGGTTTAAAATGCATGCTGCAAGGCGGCATAGACTACGCGCACCGTTACGCCGATCTGGCCTCTGAAAAGGCCGCCGTTGAGAAAAACCCGACCCGCAAGGCTGAACTTGAAGAAATTGCCCGTGTTTGCCGGCGCGTCCCGGAATTGCCGCCGGAAACTTTCCAGGAAGCCCTGCAGTCCTTCCAGTTCGGCGTGCTGATGGTATTCTACGACAGCCGCACCTATGGCATGGGCTTCGGCCGCGTCGACCAATTCCTGTACCCGACCTACAAGAAGGACATTGAGAGTGGGTACATTGATCAGGAGTACGCCCTGCAGCTGTTGGAGTGCTTCCGCGTCAAGACCATGGGCAAGCGCCAGTTCTGGCCGGACGTCATGACACCGAACCTAAGCTCCGAGTCTCACTTTCACAACACGGTGCTCGCCGGGGTAGACCCCAAGACCGGCAGGGACGCCGTCAACGAGCTTTCCTTCCTCTGGCTGGAAGCCGCCGTGCGCGTCAAAACCACACACCCCACGCTCTCCGTCCGTTGGCATCCCCGCATCAACAGAAAGTTTATGGACCGCTGCCTGGAAGTCGTCTCTATGGGCATGGGCTTCCCCGCTTTCTTCAACGACTTGTCGACCATCAATTACTTGCTTGCGCGCGGCTATACCCTGGAAGAAGCGCGCAGCTACGCTTTCGGCGGCTGTACGCTGCACACGGTGCCCGGAAAGACCGGCCCCATCTGGCCTTTGGTCATGAACAAGGCCAAAATGCTGGAAATGGCCCTTCTGAACGGCTGGGACCGCAAATATAACGAGCAGCTGGGTCCGGCCACCGGCGACTTCACCAAGATGAAGACCTTTGAAGAGTTCTATCAAGCCTATTACAAGCAGCTGGACTACTGGGCGGACGTCGGCACCAACAGCGGTCGCCGCTGCAAACTTCAGCACACCGAGTCCTTCCCGGATATCATGATGTCGGCTTTCGTTCACTCTTGCATCAAGAAGGGCAAGGTGGGCAGCGTGGGCGGCGCGGAGCATGCAGACAACAGCATGTACATTGTGCCTGTTGGCGTACAGGACGTCGCCAACGCCCTGTACGTCCTCAAATATCACATCTTTGTCGACAACCCGATCTGCAGCAAGCAGACGCTGCTCGACGCTATGGCGGCGGACTGGGTAGGCTATGAAGAGCTGCACGCCAAGATACTCGCCCTTCCGAAGTTCGGCAACGACATAGAAGAAGTTGACTCGCTGGCTGACGAAGTATACTCGACCTTGAGGGAAATCTGGCATTCCAAGCCCGCTACCTACGGCGGTCAATACGAAGTTTCGCCGCATTCCATCGGCTTTCACGGCGGGACCGGGGCCAAACTGGGCGCAATGCCCTGCGGCCGCAAGGCTTGGGTCTCCATGGCTGACGGCGCCGTGTCCCCGACACAGGGAACTGACGTCAACGGCCCGACCGCGGTCATCAATTCGGCCAACCGCGTAGACCAGACCGATCTTTACGGCGCGCTGTTCAACATGCGCTTCACGCCGTCCTCCCTTG
>JAISPA010000171.1 GCA_031275255.1 Acidaminococcales bacterium
TACCAAAGCCGCCTCCGCCAACGCCAAAGAAATCGGCCTGAGCATGTCGCCCAATACCGAAATAATACTTTCGCTTAATCCCGACCTGGTAATCGGGCTGAATATGCCTGCGCATTTGGCGCTCATTCCCATGTTTGAAAAAACCGGCATACCCATGCTGGCCAAAAACACCGACACTTACGAGCAAGTGTTGGCCGCTTTGCGTTTTTACGGGGAATTGGCCGGTAAAAACGAAACGGCACAGGCGAAGATTGCCGAGATACAGGGAAAATACAACCAGGCCATACAAAAAAGCTCCGGCAAAACGCCGCCGCGCAGCCTGATTTTGTTCGGCACGCCGGAGAGCATGAGCATGGCCACCAAAAAGAGCTTTACCGGCGATTTGCTGGAGAAACTGGGCGGCGGCAACATCATGGACGGCGCCGCGGGCTTTGACACAAGCAGCGCCTATCTTTCGCTCAGCATGGAATACGTAACAAAGCAAAATCCCGAAGTGATTTTCCTGATAACGCACGGCTCGCCGGAAGGGCTTGAAGAGAAGTTTTCCCGGGAAATGTCGGGCAATCCCGTATGGAATCAGCTTAAGGCCGTAAAAAACGGCCGCCTGTACGTTTTGCCTTACAACCTGTTTACGATAAATCCCGGCTCGCGTATCGGCGACGCCCTGAACATCCTGGCCGATAAACTTTACGGTGAAAATCGATGAGTTTGAGCATGGCCGCCGGCAAAGGCGCTAAAGACCCCCGGCTCGGCAAAAGAATAATTACCCTGTCCGCCGCCCTGGCGGCGCTCTGCGCTTTCGCCGCGGCCGGCGTGGCGCTGGGCTCCATCGATATCAAACTGAGCGAGATTTTGCGGGCGGTCTTTGATCACGCCGATCCGGAAAATTTGCGGGAAAATTTTCGGATAATTTATTACATCAGGCTGCCGCGGGTGCTGACGGCGGTCATGGTGGGCGTAAACATGGCGCTTGCCGGCTGTATCATGCAGGGGGTGTTGCGCAATCCCCTGGCCGATCCCGGCATCATCGGCGTTTCCGCCGGGGCCGGCATGACCGCCGTAGCGGTGATGGTGCTTTTCCCGGAATACAGCCTGCTCATACCGCCGATTGCCTTTTTGGGAGCGCTGGCGGCTACCGGCATAGTCTTTCTGCTGTCCTGGGAAAACGGCATACAGCCGCTGCGCATGATTTTGGCGGGCGTGGCGGTCAGCGCCTTCTTCGGCGCCATTATGAGCGCTATCATGGTTTTTAATTCCGACAAGATACAGGGGACGGTCAACTGGATGGCCGGCGGGTTTCACGGCCGCTCCTGGGAACATGTGAAAATGATTTTCCCTTATTGCCTGTTCGGGACGGTCAGCGTCCTTTGCGGCTATCGCTATTTAAACGCCTTGCAGCTTGGCGATGAAGTGGCCAAAAGCATCGGCGCGCGCGTGGAGCTGAGCAGATTTTTACTGGTCGCCCTGTCCGCCCTGCTGGCGGCCTCGGCGGTGAGCGTGGCCGGCATGATCGGGTTCGTCGGCCTGATCGTGCCGCATACCATGCGCATTTTCGTCGGGTCTGATTTTGAATTTCTGCTGTCCTGTTCCGCCCTTTTCGGCGGCGCGCTGGTGGTCGGGGCGGATACCGTGGCGCGGACAATCATCGCTCCCATAGAAATACCTGTCGGCATCTTCATGGCCCTCTTGGGCGCGCCGTTCTTTTTGTACCTTTTAAAGAAAGGAATGTCGCGCGGATGATGAGCATAAAGGCGGAGTCGATCACCTTGCGCTACGGGGCGGAGACAATCGTCGAGAAAATGGACCTGGCGGTGGACAAGGCGGACATAGTTTCCATCATTGGCCCTAATGGTTCCGGCAAGTCCACCGTCTTAAAAGCGTTGGGCAGGCTTTTAAAGCCGGCGGGCGGGATAGTTTTTCTGGACGGGAAAGACATACAGACGGAAAAAACGGGCCGCGTCGCGCAAAAACTGGCGATTTTGCCGCAGACGGCCGTTGTTCCCGGCGACATGACCGTCTATGACCTTGTTTGTTACGGCCGGATGCCATACCAAAAATTTTTCGCGCCCAAGAGCGAAGAAGACCTGTCAAGGATAGAAATGGCGATCGGCGCCACCGGCATGGCCGAAATGAAGTTTCGCCGCATGGACACCCTCTCCGGCGGCGAAAGGCAGCGCGCGTGGCTGTCCCTGGCCATAGCGCAGAACCCCAAAATACTGCTCCTCGACGAGCCGACCACCTTTCTCGACATTCACCACCAACTCGAAATCATGAAACTGATCAGCCATTTGCACAGAAAACTTTCCATAACGGTCATCATGGTGTTGCACGACCTTAACCACGCGGCCCGTTTCAGCAACCGGATAATCGCCGTCAAAAAAGGCGCGGTCATGATTGACGGCGGGATCGGGGAAGTTTTCCGCGAAGAGATACTGGGCGCGCTCTACAACGTCAAAACGCAGATCATAAAAATCAGGCAAAACGGCGAAGAGCATCTTTACTGTCTCGCCGACGATGTTTGCGAGGGCGGTCCGCATGAACGTGCTTGAACTGGCTGGCATATCCAAGGCTTACGGAGGGAAAACCGTGCTGGACCAGGTCGGGTTCCACGTCCGGCAGGGCGAGATACTGGGTCTTTTGGGGCCGAACGGCGCGGGCAAAACCACCCTTTTGAAAGCCGTGTCCGGCCTGACCAAATGCGACCGGGGAACCATCAAAGCCTTCGGCCTTGATTTTCAGGACAACAAGCGGCAGATACTGAAAAATACCGGCATAGTGCCGCAGGAAAACAATCTGGAGCGGGAAGCGACCGTAAAAGAGGCGCTGCTTTTGTACGCGAAACTGTTCGGCGTGCGCCGGGCCAAACAGGAAGTGGGCAAACTGTTGGAGAGGTTCGCGCTGACCGAATGGCAGGACGTCCTGGTAAGGCATCTTTCGGGCGGCCTGGCGCGGAAAACACTCATTGTGCGGGCCTTGTTGCCCGACCCGCCGCTTCTGCTCCTGGACGAGCCCAGCGTGGGCCTTGACCCCGACGTCCGGCGCGGAATATGGCGGCTGATCCTTGAACTTAAAGAAGCGGGGAAAACCATTGTGCTGACGACTCACTACATGGAAGAGGCGGACTTTCTCTGCGACCGGATTGCGCTTTTGAAATCCGGCAAACTGATTTTTTTGGACACGCCGGGGCGTTTGAAACAAAAAAGCGGCGGCGCTACGCTGGAAGACGCTTTCATTCATCTGACCGGAACGGGGGTGCTTTGAATGGGCTGGTACATGGTATATTACCGGGAAATGTTTCTCATGCGAAAAAAAATCGGCAACCTCGGCTATGTATTTTCCACCTTGCTGTACCCTTTGCTTTACCTTTTCGCTTTCAGCTGGGGCTTCGGCCCCACCGCCGGCATACCCGGCGGCTACGTTCCCTTTTTGAGCAAAGGCATGCTCGGCATCGCCGTCATGCTCAATTCCTTTCAGCAGACAGCTATTTCCGTCAGCGTGGGACGGTTTTACTTCCGCAGTTTTCAGACCCTGCTGGTCAGCCCGCTGACCCCTTTTGACATAACGCTCGGCGCGACGCTGGCCGGCGTCAGCCGGGGCGTCATGGCCGGCGGCCTGATCTATCTGGTCGCGTTCGGCGCTTTTGCGGCGCCGCCGCCAAGCCTGCCGGGTATAGCCGGGATAATCATTTCCGCCGCCTGTTTCGGCGCTTTTGGCTTTACCGTGGGATTATGGGCGGATAACCAGGACGCACTGTCTATGATTATAAATTTTATCATAACGCCGATGACCTTTTTTTGCGGTTCCTTCTTTCCCATAGAAAGATTGCCTTCATGGCTGCAAGGCGTCGCCGGCTGGCTGCCGCTCAGCCTTTCCAACAAGCTTCTGCGCGCGGACGACTGGACAGGGGAGGCGGCTTCCTGTCTTTTGATCCTGTCGGGTACGGCCGCCTTGTTATTTTATATAAGCGTCAGAAAAGTAAACAGTTACAGCGAATAAACGAAGGAGGATGATTATGAAAACATTGGTGGTATACTCAAGCCTTACGGGCAATACGAAAATGGTCGCGCAGGCGATCGCGGAAGAACTGGACGCAGACATAAAATCCGTGGCGGAAAATCCTTCCGCGGACGGCTATGACCTGGTGGCGGCGGGTTTTTGGGTGGATAAGGGCAGCGCCGACGACCAATCGCTCAAATACCTGCCAACCCTGAAAAACGCGAAAGTCGCTTTGTTCGCCACCTTAGGCGCCGACCCCAAATCCGAGCACGCCGCCAAATGCCTGGAAAAGGCGGCCGGGCTGCTTGACGGCAGCAACCAAATAGTCGGCCGCTTCATCTGCCAGGGCAAAATAGACCCCAACCTGATTGAAAGGATGAATAAAATGTTTGCCGGAAAGACGGGCAATCCGCACGCGCCCAGCAAGGAAAGGGATGAGCGGCATAAAAAAGCCAGCACCCATCCGGACGCGCAGGACTTGGCGGACGCCAAGGCCGCTTTCGCGCGGATAAAAGAAGCGCTGGCGGCCAGAGGCTGAGCTTGGGCGCGGCAGGGGAAAAAGCAGCTTACCGCCGCAATCCGCGCCTGACGGCATTTTAAACTAAAGAGGTATAGAGCATGTCAAAAGAAGCAATGCGAAAAATACTGGAAAGCATGACCGAGGAGGAATATTTGGCCGCCGTCGGCCAAAAAACAGCCGACCCTTTGGATGTTTTCGCCGAAAGACGCGCCGTTCGCCCCGGAATGGACGGCGGCGCTCCCATCATGCCGCCGCCGCGGGCACAGGGACTTTGGCAGGAAAAGATGGCCGAACAGGCTGACGCGAAAGATAAGCGCGCGGCCTATATCCATATTCCCTTTTGCAGCCATATATGCCTTTACTGCGGCTTTTTCCAAAATTATACCAACGAGGCGGCGGAAACCCTTTATCTTGACCATCTAATCAAAGAGCTGGAAAGCGATAAAGACAAGCCGTATCTCGCCTCCGGCATGGTGAATACGGTTTTTTTCGGCGGCGGCACCCCCAGCGCCCTTTCTCCGGCCAACATAACGCGCCTGCTGCGCACGGTCAGAAATTGCCTGCCGCTGGCCAACGACTGTGAAATTACCCTGGAGGCGCGGATAAACGATCTCACCGGCGACAAAATGGACGCCTGGTTTGAGGGCGGCGTAAACCGCGTGTCCATCGGCGTGCAGTCCTTCGATACCGCCGTAAGGCAAAGCGTCGGGCGGCTTGACCCCCAGGAAGAATGTATAAAAAAGCTGACGGACATCTCCGCCCGCAACCAGGCTTCTATAATCATCGACATTATCTACGGCCTGCCGGGGCAGACGGCCGGCTCCTTTCTGCGGGACCTGGAAATCATCGACCGCCTGCCGATTGACGGGATGGACCTCTACCAGCTCAGCGTGTTTAAAGACGGGCCGCTGGTAAAGGCCATCGGCGCGGGCAGCCTGCCGCCGGCGGCGAAAACTTCCGAACAGGCGCGCATGTTTGCCGGCGCGGTCAAATGGCTTGACGAGAGGGCCTATTTCCGCCTCAGCAGCTGCCATTGGGCGAAAAGCAGCCGCGAGCGCAGCATGTACAACTTCCTCGTCAAATCCGGCGTGGAAATCTTTCCTTACGGTTCCGGGGCGGGCGGCAACATCGGCGGCATGAGCGTGATGCTGCAGCGCGACTTGAAAAAATATTGCGAAGCGGTGGGAAAAGGGCAAAAACCCATTATGGTTTCCTTTTTGCGGGAAGAAAGCGGCGGGCTGAGCGGCGATATGCTCCGGCAACTGGAAAGCGGTCATTTCAACCTCCGAGAGATTACCGAAAAATACGGCGGCGCGTTGGCGGGGTTGGAGCTTTTGCTTGATCTTTGGGCAGAGCGCGGCCTGTTCGATAAAGGCCCTGTACTGTATCGCCTGAGTGTCGCCGGGCAATTCTGGATCAAGAACATCAATCAGCTGCTCACCGAATACGCCGAAGCACTGCGCGGCGGGGAAAAGACGCAAAGCGGG
>JAISPA010000009.1 GCA_031275255.1 Acidaminococcales bacterium
ATAGGAACCTCCCCAGACGCCCAGGAAGGCGTAAAATCCTTCCTGGAAAAACGTGCCCCCAAATACTCCATGAAACCGTCGAAAGAAATGCCCCCTTACTATCCCTGGTGGGACGCGCCGAAGTTCCCCACCATGCTTTGACGGCCGGTTGCCAAAACGGCCTTTCGGCTGTTTCGCGCAGCGGCGGGCGGATGCTTCCGCCCGCCGCGCGGGCGCCGTTATAAAACACATTGAGGATGATTAATACAATGAACATATTGGTCTTAGTAAAGCAAGTGCCTGACACCACGGAAATCAAAATCGATCCGGTAACAAATACGCTCATCCGGGCGGGCGTGCCCAGCATCGTGAACACCTTTGACGGCTTTGCCCTGGAAATGGCGGTAAGATTGGCGCAATCAAGCGGCGGCCGGGTAACCGTCGCCAGCATGGGGCCGGAACAGGCCAAAGAAGCGCTTAGAAGCTGTCTGGCCCTGGGCGCGCGCAAAGCCTATTTAGTAAGCGACGGAAAATTTGGCGGCTCGGACACTTTAGCCACCAGCTATATTTTGTCCGGAGCTGTTTCGGAAATAGAAAAGAGAGAAGGCGCGTTTGACCTTATTTTTTGCGGCAAACAGGCGATAGACGGCGATACCGCCCAAGTAGGCCCCGAACTGGCCGAGTGGCTTGATTACCCGCAAATCACTTACGCTTTGGACGTGATTTTCTCTGACGGCAAGGTTCAGGTCAAAAGAGAATCCGACGAGGGCTATGAAGTCGTCGAAACCGCCTGCCCGGCCGTCATCACGGTTACAAAACCAGCTTTTGAGCCAAGAATCGCTTCCATCAAAGATAAAATGAAAGCCAAACAAGCCGACATCGTCAAACTGACGCTTAACGAAATAAAGCTGGATCAAAGCCGAATCGGCCTGAAAGGCTCTCCCACCAAAGTTAAAAAAACTTTCACCCCGTCAACGCAAAAGCATTGCATCAAAATAGAGGAACAAACCGCCGCAGCCTCCGCCGCCGAACTGATCAAGCTCCTGTCGGAAGCGGCGGTATTGTAAGAAGGGCTGGACACTATGGCGATTACAGATTACAAAGACCTGTGGGTGTTTATTGAGGCAAAAAACGGCAAAATCAAGCCGGTCAGCCTGGAATTGCTGACTCCCGGCCGAAAGTTGGCCGATGCTATGGGCCAATCGCTCTGCGCCGTCGTGATTGCCGACAATTGCGCTGAAATATGCCAAAGCGTGGAAAAATACGGCGTGGACAAAATTTACACGGTAGAAAACCAGGTCTACGCGGACTATAACACCGAACCCTACACCAACGCCCTGTGCCGGTTGGTGGAAAAATACAAGCCGGCGGCCGTTTTGATCGGCGCGACCAACAACGGCCGGGACATGGGCCCGCGCCTGGCCTGTCGCCTGAAAACCGGCTTGACGGCGGATTGCACCGGGCTGGACATTGACGGCGAAACAAGACATGTGGCGTGGACTCGCCCCGCTTTTGGCGGCAATCTGATGGCTACCATCATGTGCCCCGACACCAGGCCGCAAATCGGCACCGTGCGGCCGGGCGTTTTCAAAAAGGCGGCGGCCGGACGCGAGAAAGCGCCGGAAATTATTCGCTTTGCCGAACCGATTGACACAACCGCACGCACGAAAAAAATCCTGGACGTCAAAGAAGCCGGACAGGAATTAATAAATATTGAAGAAGCCGAAATCATCGTCTCCGGCGGCCGGGGCCTTGGCAAAGCGGAAAACTTTTCCTATGTGCGCGAACTGGCCGACGTTCTGGGCGGCGCGGTCGGCGCCTCAAGGGCGGCGGTGGACGCGGGCTGGATCCCGCACGTCCATCAAGTCGGGCAAACGGGTAAGACCGTAGGGCCAAAACTCTACATAGCGTGCGGCATTTCCGGCGCCATACAGCATTTGGCCGGCATTTCCGGCGCGGATAGAGTCATTGCCATCAACAAGGACCCGCAGGCGCCGATATTTTCTTACGCCGATTACGGCGTCGTCGGCAATCTGTTTGAGATCATTCCGGCGCTGATCGCCGAATACAAAAAAGCAAAACAAGCAAATCAGTAAAAAAGTACGAATAGCCGTATCAGAGGTTTTCTGAAATTCAAACGCAAAGGGTGAGTTAACTATGGGCGCTGATAGAGCAAAAAACACGATTAAAGATGTTGTCGTCTTAGGTATGTGCCGGACGGCCATCGGCAAGTTTCAAGGTTCTTTATCCTCCGTGCCGGCCGTGGAGTTGGCTAAAACGGTTTCGGCGGCGGCCATCAAAAGGGCCGGCGCCGCTCCTGAAGATATCGACGAAGTCGTGCTTGGCGCTGTTTACAAACACGGCATGAAAGGAAACCCCGCGCGGCAGGTGCAACTGGCCCTGGGCATACCGGTAGCGGGATCGGCGGTAACGGTTGAGCAGCAATGCGCTTCCAGCATGCGCGCCCTGGAAATCGCCTGTCAGCAAATACAGCTTGGCAAAACGGAAGCCGCCCTGGTTTGCGGCGCGGAAAGCATGTCCAATGTTCCTTACATGCTGCTGAACGCGCGCAGAGGATTTGGCATGGGCCCGGCGCGGGCGGAGGACGCTATGGAGTACGACGCTTTGACGGACGCTTTCTCGGGTGAAAGCATCATGCGCACAGCCGAAAACGTAGCGCAAAAATACGGCGTCAGCCGCAAAGAACAGGATGAATACGCCCTGCTGAGTCAGCAGAGAGCCAAGATCGCCATACAGGAAGGCGTTTTCAAAGAGGAGATCATCCCCGTAGAAGTGAAAACCCGCAAAGGCACTGTTGTTTTTGATACCGACGAACATCCGCGCGATACCACCATTAAAGAACTTTCCGCTCTTAAACCGGCTTTCCTGAAAGACGGCACGGTAACGGCGGGCAACGCCTCCGGCATCAACGACGGCGCCAGCGCGGCGGTGATAATGTCCGGGGATAAAGCCAAAAGCCTCGGCCTCAAACCGCTGGCGCGCATCCTGTCTACGGCTACGGCCGGCTGCGAGCCGGAAATCATGGGAATAGGCCCCATTTACGCCATTCCGAAAGCCATTGAATTGGCCGGCCTGAAAAAGAGTGACGTTGATTATTATGAAATAAACGAAGCTTTCGCCGCGCAGGTAGTGCCGTGCCTTAAAATACTGGGCATACCGCTGGGGCAGGTAAACGCCAACGGCTCCGGCATCGCTTTGGGCCATCCCGTCGGCATGACCGGCCTGCGTCTTATTATCAGCGGTTACTACGAACTGAAGCGCCGGGGGCAAAAAATCGGCTGTGCT
>JAISPA010000036.1 GCA_031275255.1 Acidaminococcales bacterium
GGGGCATTTACCGGGAGGTTGTCGAGAAATTGGAAGATCTCATGCCGGGACGTTTTTCTTTTACCCTCGACAGAAGTAATTCCGATTATATATATCTGGCGGACAATCTCGCATCGCTGGCCGGGCGCAAGTATCACCAGAAAAAAAACCACGTCAATTCCTTCCGCAAGGCCTATCCCAATTACCGTTATCTGCCTATGGACAAAAACATTACGGCTGATTGCCTGGCTTTTGCGCAGGAATGGAAGGAAAACAGGACCGGCGCGGAAAGCGACGAATCGCTCTACTGCGAGATGAGCGCCATCACCGAGGCGCTCACCAATTTTGAGGCGCTCGGCATACAGGGCGGTGTTATCATCATTGACGGCAAGGTGGAAGCCATGACCTTCGGCGAAATGCTTAACGCCGATACCGCCGTCATCCATGTGGAAAAGGCGAACCCGGGTATACGCGGGCTTTACGCCGTGATCAATCAGGAATTTTGCCAAAGGGCCTGGTCGGAAGTAAAATACATAAACCGGGAAGAGGATATGGGAATAGAAGGCTTGCGCAAAGCCAAGCTGTCTTATCATCCCAAATATATGTTGGACAAGTTTACCGCAAAAATTAATTTCGGAGCGGACAATGCTGACAAGACTGCTGAAAAAGCGTGAGCTCGCGCAGGCGGGCGATTTATGGGATTATTGCTTTGAGAAAAGGGAAGATCCTTTTTTTGCGTGGTATTTTTCCTCTTACTGCCGGGCGGAAAACGTTTTGGGCGCTTTCACGGGGGGAAGTCTTGCCGGCATGATACATCTTAATCCTTATACGCTTTTGCTCAACCGCCGCCCGATTGAAACGCCTTATTTCGTCGGGGTGGCGGTAGCGCCGCAATGTCGGGGGCGCGGCGTATTGCGCGCCCTGCTGGAAGCCGCCTTTAAGCTGCTGCGCGAACGCGGCCAGCCGCTGGCCGTCCTGATGCCGTCGGCCGCCGGGCTGTATCTTCCTTACGGCTTCGCTTACTGCTACCAGCGGCTGAGCTATCGGCTGCCTTTGCCGGAAATCGGCCGCGTCTTCCCAAAGACGGCGGGTTTTGACTTTGCTTTTGCCGCTTTGCCTGACTGGCCGCTTTTCCGGGAGGTTTATGATCAGTTTACCCGGCCTTTTAACGGTTGCGCGGTACGCGGCGAAAGAGAATGGCGGGCGGTTTTGGGTGAGATTTTGTACAAAGGCGCGGGCCGGGCGGTAATCGCCAAAAGCGCAGGCAAGGTTCGCGGCTATATGCTCTACGCTTTGCAAGAGAGCGTTTTCCGGGTGGTTGAACTGGCCTGGCTTGACGGGGAAGCGCAGGCGGCTCTGTTTGGGTTCGCCGGCCGGCATTTTTCGCAATGCGGGCATTTTGCCTGGCTGGCGCCCGCGCATGACCTGACCTGCCTGCGTTTCTCCGACAGCAGATATTACCCGGTCGCGCTGCCTTTTATGATGGGGCGCGTGCTTGACCCCGCGCGGGCTGTGGCCGCCCTGGAACTGCCCATGCCGGAGGGGGAGGTTCTGCGCGTAAAGCTCTCCGACGGCGTTATACCGGAAAACAACGGCGTTTTCATGATGAAAGCGCGGGGATGCAAGGCGGAACTGTCTTTGGCGGCTGGACGGCCTGATGTGGCAATGGACATAGGCGTTTTCGCGCAATTGTGTTTTGGCGCCTACGCGGCGGACGACCTTTGGCTTTCCGCCAGTATCCAAGTTGAAAGCGCGCGCGGCTTGGAAATATTGCGGGAAGTTTTTCCCGCGCGGAAAAATTACATTAACGAGTATTTTTGAGGTGAATATATGCCAGGGGCGATAAAGAGGATTTTTGTCGAAAAAAAGCCGGAATTTGCGCTGGAAGCCGGCGCGCTGTTTTCCGATCTTAAATATAATCTCGGCATTGGCGGGCTGGAAAAGGTGCGAATACTGAACCGCTATGATGTCTCCGGCGTTTCGGAGAGCGAATTTGCCGAGGCGGCGCGCCTTATTCTGTCCGAACCGCCTGTAGACAATATTTGCCCGGATGATTTTTTTGTTGACGAGGCAACTTTAAGTTTTGCCGTGGAATACTTGCCGGGGCAATACGATCAAAGGGCCGATTCAGCCGCACAGTGTATCAGGCTGATGGCGCGCGGGGAGGACGTTGGCGTCAGCACGGCCAGAGTGTTTATCCTTTACGGCAGTCTTTCCGCCTCAGATGCCGAGTTGATAAAAAAATACTGCATAAATCCGATCGAGGCGCGTGAGGCAAAAAGCGGCGCGCCGGAAATAGCGGCGCATCCCGGCGCGGTAAAGCGGCTGGAGGGATTTTCCGGCATGACTGAAGACAAGCTGCGAAATCTTTCCACCGAACTGTCACTGGCGATGAGCGGCGCCGATCTCGCTTTCTGCCGGCAATATTTTAAAGACAAAGGCCGCGACCCCACCGTAACGGAAATAAAGGTGCTTGACACCTATTGGTCGGATCATTGCCGGCACACTACTTTCAACACCGTTATCGACAAGGTTGAAATACCTGCGCACCGCTATAACGAGGCTTTAAAGGCCGCCTACGAACTTTATCTTAAAGACCGCGAGGCGCTTTGCGCGGGGCAGCCGGTTACCCTTATGGACATAGCCGTTCTCGGCATGAAAAAACTGCGCGCCGAAGGAGAACTTGACGACCTTGACCAATCGGATGAAGTGAACGCCTGCAGCGTAGAGGTTGCGGCGGATATCGGCGGCGAGCGGCAGGATTGGCTGGTCATGTTCAAAAATGAAACGCATAACCATCCTACGGAAATTGAGTCCTTTGGCGGCGCGGCCACCTGCCTTGGCGGCGCCATACGCGATCCGCTTTCTGGGCGTTCTTGGGTTTACCAGGCGATGCGCGTTACCGGCGGCGCGGATCCGCGTGCGCCGGTGCGCGATACGCTCCAGGGCAAACTGCCGCAGCGCAAGATCGCGCTCGGAGCGGCGGCCGGCTACAGTTCCTATGGCAATCAGATCGGCATCGCCACAGGGGTGGTACGGGATTTTTACCACGACCGCTTCCTGGCGAAACGCATGGAAGTCGGCGCGGTAATCGGCGCCGCGCCCAAAGACAGGGTAAAGCGGGCGCGGCCGGAACCCGGCGACCTGATAATACTTTTAGGCGGGCGGACTGGGCGCGACGGCTGCGGCGGCGCTACCGGCTCGTCAAAGAAGCATACGGTGGAATCTTTGACGGATTGCGGGGCGCAGGTG
>JAISPA010000089.1 GCA_031275255.1 Acidaminococcales bacterium
TCGAAAACATCGACAAGGCGGTAAACATAGACCAGTCGCCGATCGGGCGCACACCGCGCTCCAACCCGGCGACCTATACCGGCGTTTTCGACTTCATACGGGAACTGTTCAGCCAGACCCCGGACGCCAGGATGCGCGGCTACAAACCGGGACGCTTCAGCTTCAACGTGCGCGGCGGCCGCTGCGAATCCTGCCGGGGCGACGGAGTAAACAAGATAGAAATGCACTTTCTGCCTGACGTCTACATACCCTGCGACGTCTGCAAAGGCGCGCGCTATAACCATGAAACGCTGGAAGTGCGCTACCGGGGGAAAAACATCGCCCAGGTATTGGACATGGTCGTGAGCGAGGCGGCGGAATTTTTCCAAAACCTGCCGCGCATCCACAAAAAACTCGCGGTGCTCGACGACGTCGGCCTTGGCTATATCAAGCTCGGGCAGGCGGCGACCACCCTGTCCGGCGGCGAGGCGCAAAGGGTGAAACTGGCGACCGAACTCTCCCGGCGCGGCACCGGCAAAACCCTTTATCTTCTGGACGAGCCGACGACCGGCCTGCACATGGCGGACACCCACAAACTGCTGGAAGTGCTGCAAAGGCTGGTGGAGGCCGGCGACACCGTATTGGTCATAGAACACAACCTGGACGTTATTAAAACCGCCGACTGGATCATCGACTTAGGCCCGGAAGGCGGCGACCGGGGCGGCGAAGTGCTGGCGGCCGGGCCGCCCGAACAGATCGCCAAAACAAAAAAATCCCATACCGGCGCTTACCTGAAAAACATGCTAAAAAAAGGATAAGGACATGGACGCGGAGCAAAACCGGATAAAAGAAAAACTCGCCCTTTTGCCGGCACAGCCGGGCGTGTACCTCATGAAGGACAAAGAAGCGGGCGTGATATACGTCGGCAAGGCGTCGGTACTGCGCAACCGGGTGCGCTCCTACTTCCGTGCGGGCGGGGCGGCGGGCGGCAAGGCGCAGGCGCTGTCAGCCCGGATCGCCGATTTTGAATACATCGTTACCGCCAACGAACTGGAAGCGCTCATTCTCGAATGCAACTTGATCAAAAAATACCGCCCCAAATACAACGTCCTTTTGAAAGATGACAAAAGCTATCCTTATATCAAACTCACCGTGCGCGAAGACTATCCCAGGGTATTCGCCACCCGGCGGCTGATCGAGGACGGTTCGCGCTATTTCGGCCCCTACGCCGACGTCGGCGCCATGCGCCGCACCCTGGACTTTCTGCGCAAGGTGTTCCCTTTGCGCACCTGCCGCAAATTGGGCAAAAGGCCGTGCCTGGAATTCCACATAAAACGCTGCCTGGCCCCGTGCAGCGGCGGAACGGACAAAGCGGAATACGCCAAAATGGCCGAAGGCGTCGGCTTTTTTCTGGAAGGGAAAAGCGAATCCCTCCTAAACCAGCTTAAACAGGACATGCGGGAAGCCTCTCTGGCGCTGCGCTACGAACAGGCCGCCCTCCTGCGCGACCAAATAAACGCCTTGGAAGCCGTCCGCCAGCAGCAGACCGCCGCCACCATCGCCGGCGACGCGGACGTTATCGGCCTGGCGCAGGACGGCGGCGACATTTGCGTACAGGTTTTTTTCGTCCGCGCCGGCAAAATAAGCGGGCGCGACTACTTTCTCCTGACCGGCGGCGGCGTAAACAGCGACCAAACGGCGCTGGCGGCTTTTATCCAGCAATACTACAGCAAGGCCGTATCCGCGCCCGCGGAAATAATCTGCCCGGTCGCCCTTTTGCCGGAGGAAGCCGGGGTTCTTTCCGACTGGCTGTCCAGAATGAAAAAAAAGAAAGTCAAACTAATCCATCCCCGGCGCGGGCTGAAGAAAGACCTGCTGACCCTGGCGGCGGAAAACGCCTCCGCCTTGCTGAAAGAAGAAAAAGCGCGCAAAAAAGCCGGCGAAAACCGGCAAACGGAAACCCTTCTTTTGCTGGCGCGTGCGCTCGGCATTCCCTGTCCGCCCGAACGGGTGGACTGCTTCGACATATCGCACATACAGGGGGCGGAAACGGCCGCCTCTATGGTGGTGTTTAAAGACGGTGCGGCCAGCGGCGGCGATTACCGGCGCTACAAAATACATTCCACCGAGGGCAAGCCGGACGATTTCCGGGCGATGGGCGAAGCCGTGCTCCGGCGCTACCGCAAATACGAAAACCTGCCGCAGCTCATAATAATCGACGGCGGTCAAGGACAGCTGAACGCCGCTCTGGAAGTCATCCGCGGCCTGGGCCTTGATACGCCGGTCATCGGGCTGGCCAAACGGTTTGAAGAAATATGGCGCGAAGGGGAAAAAGTCCCGCTCCGCCTGCCGCCGGATTCACCCGTTTTGCTTTTTCTCCGGCGGGTCCGCGACGAAGCGCACCGTTTCGCCGTCTCCTATCACCGCAAACTGCGCGCCCGGAGAAATCTCACGTCCATACTTGACGACATACCGGAAATTGGCGCGGCGCGGCGCGAAGCTCTCCGGCGGCATTTCGGCGCCGTCCGCGCCATCCGGGAAGCGTCGGCCGAAGACCTGGCCAAAGTGCCGGGCATGACCAAAAAGGCGGCGGAAGCCGTAAAAATATACTTCGCGCGCGGCGAGCAGGGCTTTAAACAGTAACGGTAACCCCGCCGCACAAACGTCTTGCCAAACTGTTGGCGGCGTGTTAAAATATTAACAATAGAATAACAATGTAATCTTGGTTATCGTAGCCATAACCTTCGTTATTTGCGTAAAAAAGACCGCAGGTAACACTTTATAAAAAGTGTTGCCTGCGGTCTTTTATTATGCTTTAGCATGTTTCAGGCAAAGCCTGAAACAAAAACCCGCCCGCTATGCGGGTGAGATTAATAGTCAAATACTTTTAAAACAGTAGCAAAGAGCGTCATCAAAACAAGAAAAATCAGCGAGCGTTCTGCGCAGTTTAGCTTTTAGCCATGCCCAAAAGTTTTCAATTGGATTCAATTCG
>JAISPA010000157.1 GCA_031275255.1 Acidaminococcales bacterium
CGGCACAGTCATTTTCGCTTCCAACAAACATATTTCGCCTTTTGATCAGAAAAATTTCCCGGAAATAAAACAGGCTTTCGCGGGTAAGGAAGGGTTGGCGACAAGAATCAACAGCGACGGTGAAAAGTTTTTCTTCGCAGCTATACCGCTTGGAAAACCACCCTACAAAACAGTACTCAGGGTATCTTCTCCCGACACCATGTCAGGGACGGTTCTTGGCGATTTTGCCAAAAGCATCCTGGCCGCCTTTTTGTTACTGCTCATTCCCGTAACCCTGGCCAGTTCTCAGTTGGCCGGCCGTCTGCTCCGTCCGCTGAAAAAAATAACGGAAGCCGCCACTGAATTATCACTCGGGCGCCTTGATTGCCGGGTCGATTATCACAATTCCGATGAGTTTACTCTTTTGTCGCATACTCTCAATAAACTTGCCAGCGGCTTGTCCTACAAGATAAAAGAACTTTCTTCCGAAAAGCAAAACCAGCAGCTGATTCTTGAGCACATGGACAACCCGATCATCGTAACCGACAACACCGGCCGGATAGTTTCCATAAACAACCGCGGCCGTTATATATTTCATCATAACAGAAACACCTGCCTAGTGGGCAAGCATAATTTGGAAGTTGTCGGCAGCAGCCTGCTGGACTCGACCATCAAAGAATGTCTTAAGGCTACGGAAGACGCCACCATCGACCTGAAAATAACCCGCAACCGGATTGATTATGTTTTCCGCGTATTTATCAGCCCCATGCCGTCTTCTCCCCGCCCGGCGGACAGCAACATACTCTGTGTATTTCACGATGTGACGGCGTTATTGGGAATTTATGAGCGGCAGATAAGTTTTGTCGCCAACGCCTCACATGAATTATCCACTCCGCTGACTTCTATCGTCGGGTTTTCCGAAACTCTTTTGGACGGGGCGATAGAATCGCCAACGCTCAGCAGGAAATTCGCGGGCATAATACACGAGGAAAGCGTCCGTATGCAAAAAATAATTAAAGATATTTTACAGCTGGCCCGCCTTGATTCGGGAGAATACCGGCAGGCGATATCAATATCCGCTTTTAGCGCCAAGGGATTCATGGAAAAGGCTAAGAAACGCCTCAGCCAGCAGATAACAAGAAAAAAGCTGTCTGTGCATATAACCTATAAACAGCCGCCTGGAAAAGTTCTCGCTAACGCCGATTGGCTTGAGCAGATATTGCTAAACCTTTTGGAGAACGCGATCAAGTATTCACACGACGGCGGAAAGATAACCATAACTTACGACCAGACGAGCCGATTCGCCGTATTTACTGTCAGCGATGAGGGCATAGGCATCAAAGCCGAACAATTGCCGTTTATTTTTGAAAGGTTTTACCGCGCCGACAAGGCGAGGGTCCGAAAAAGAACCAGCGGTACGGGGCTTGGCCTGGCTATAGTAAAATTCATCGTGGATTTGTTTGGCGGGACAATAACCGCCGAAAGCAATTTCAACGTCGGCTCCGTATTTACTGTGAACATACCTATGGCGTCTTACGAGGAGGAGGCCGAACCCGGTGCAATCGCCTGATCAGCACAGGCCGGCCCGCCGTTTGATGAATTTTAATAAAAGGTAAAACACCGCGTTCAATAAAAGCACTGTTATTATCAGCAACGCCGCGCTGCCGCCGGCAATCGCCGCCCGATCCGGCGCAAGGCCGGCCGACATGACGTACCATATGTGCACGGCCAATGTTTCGCCTGAAGCCGAAAGGTCAAAATCCGCCATGTACCGCGAAACTGTAGTGCCGGCCGTAAAAATCAGTATGGCGCTTTCGCCGGCCGCCCGCCCGCAAGTCAGCGTGAGTCCTGTCATTACACCGGGCAAGGAGCTGGGCAGCGTTACTTTCCATATCGTCTGCCATTTGGTCGCTCCCAAAGCCAAACTTGCCTCGCGATACGTTTGCGGCGACGCCCGCAAGGCTTCTTCCGTTACCCTGGTTAGCAGAGGCAGGTTTAGCAGGGACAAGGAAAGTGCGCCGCCGATAATGCTAAACCCCAATTTAAAATAATTCACAAAAATGATCATGCCGAAAAGCCCCAGCACGATCGACGGGACGGAAGCCAGGCTTTCTATGCATATTCTGACGGTTTTGGTCAAAAGATTGTTCTTTGCGTATTCGCTAAGATAAATTGCCGTACCCGCGGCAAGCGGAAAAGATACCGCGACGGACAGAGCGATTATATAGAGGGTGTTAAAAAACTGAGCGCCCACTCCGCCGCCGGCTTTACTGTCCCTGGAGGCGCCTGTAATAAAAGCGGGCGTCAGGACAGGCAGCCCTTGATATAAAAGATAACCCAGAAAAATAAACAACAGGCCAAAAACAAAAAGCGCCGCACACCAAAGCGCCGTCAGCGCTATCTTGTTGTTTCTCCGGTTGCGCGCGGCAAAATCCGTCATCTTAAAATGCCCTCCAGGCGGTAATTTTTCTGACTATGACAATCATAAAAAAGGATATAAGCAAAAGCACAAAAGCCATTAAAAACAGGCCGTTGCTCCAAGCCGAATCAAAAGGAGCGTTGCCCATCTCCAGTACAATTTCGGTCGGCAGCGTGCTGGCGGGAGTAAACAGGGAATCGGCTATTTTAGGGGCGTTGCCGATGACCATCTGCACGGCCATGGTTTCGCCGATGGCGCGTGCCATCCCTAAAATAACCGCGGTCAAAAGGCCTGGCAGGGCGGCCGGCAAAATC
>JAISPA010000284.1 GCA_031275255.1 Acidaminococcales bacterium
AAATCACAGCCAACAAATACAGAAACCGCCGCAACCGTTTCAAGCTCAGAATGTCCTTGATTTGCGGTATTTACAACTTTGAACTATTGCATTAATTCTTGGAGAGGTCTATTATATCAATGATAATATAGCAATCCGGCAGCGTTGTCAAATAAAAGCAACAAACCCGTCCGGGCAAGACCCCGGCCTTTTCCAAGGCGCTTTTCGGCATTTTTCCGGTTTGTCTGCATTTTGCGTATCGCAGGACGGCAAACTGTCCCGCAAATCTTGTCCCTGCTTTCAGCCGGAAAACAGTATAAATCCTTGCTATGCCTTTGAAGGCCATGGACGGCCAAATGTCGAATATGCCATGGGCGGCCAAAGGCCGAACGCGCCGGGAAAAGCATAGAGTCACCCTCATAGAGGGCAACAGTTCGATTATTATGCCATTTTGCGCGAAAAAGCAATTGCATACCTGAAAATTGCAAGTTAAATTGCCCGCAATAGTTTTATCCGTCTACACTGCCGCCGCGCCGCCCGCCGGGTTTTCCGCGCGGAGCCGGCGCAATCTTTCTTCATACGTCCGCAGCGCGCGGTCAAATTCCCACCGCGCGGAAACTTGGCTGAACAGATTGCGAAATTCCGCCGCGCAAGGCAGCCCCTTGATGTAATCGCCGGCGTGCCGGCGCATTTCTTTAAGCGCCACAGTTTCTCCTTTGTATTCAATCAAAAGGGACAGATGCCGCGCCATGAGCGAGAATTTTTCCGGCGCACCCGGCGTGGGCGAAGGAGCATCTCCCCGCAGGCGGGCGGCGGCTTCGGCAAAAATCCAGGGGTTGCCCGCCGCCGCCCGCCCGATCATAACCGCCGCGCAGCCGGTTTCGGCGAACATTCGCTCAGCATCCGCAGCGGTTTTGATATCGCCGTTGCCGATAACGGGTATGCCAACCGCACCAACGGATGCCTTTATCACCCGCCAGTCGGCCGTGCCGGCGTAAAACTCGGAACGCGTCCGGGCGTGCACAGTTATGGCCCGCGCGCCGGCTTTTTCGGCCAGATAAGCGACTTCCGGCGCGTTCACCGTATGTTCGTCCCACCCTGAACGTATTTTTATCGTTACCGGTATATTTACGCTGTCTGCCATCCGGGCGACTATCTCGTAAATAAGAGCCGGTTCCCGTAAAAGCGCCGCCCCTTCGCCGTTTTTGACTATTTTGGCCGCCGGGCAGCCCATATTGACATCAATTATATCAGGCGAAAACGTCGCCGCGCGTTTGGCGGCCAAAGCCATTTCCACCGGGTCTCGGCCGAAAAGCTGTACGGCGAATGGCCTTTCCGTCTCTTCAAAACGCAGGAGGGCAAAGGTGTTTTTGTTTTTATACAAAAGCCCTTTGGCGCTGATCATCTCCGATACCAAAAGGCCGCAGCCCTTTTCCTTGACCAGTTGCCGGAACGATTGATCAGTCACTCCCGCCATCGGCGCTAAAACGATCGGCGGGTCTATGGTCATTTTGTCTATCAGCATAATTTACCTCTGGCGCCGGTAAGTTGCGTTTGTGAATAATCCTTAGACCGTCGAGAGTCAAAAACGGTTCCAAGGCGTTAATGCTTGCCGCCTCCGACGCCATCAGCGCGGCTAAGCCGCCGGTGGCTATGACGTGGGCCGGTTGGTCAAGTTCTTCCTTCATCCTTTTTACTATGCCATCGATCAGCCCAACGTAGCCGTAAATGATGCCGGCCTGCATGCTGCGCACCGTATTCCGGCAGATAACCGTCCGGGGCTTGCGCAACTCAATCCTCGGCAATTTAGCCGCGCGCTGAAAAAGCGCTTCGGTGGAAATGCCTATGCCGGGCGCGATTGCGCCGCCCAGATATTCGCCTTTTTCATTGATCACGCAAAAGGTTGTGGCCGTACCCATGTCGATGACAATAAGGGGAGCGTATTCCCGGTATTTTTCGTAAGCAGCCACGGCGTTGACTATACGGTCGGCGCCGACTTCACGCGGGTTTTCGTATTTAATGGCTATCCCGGTTTTCACGCCGGGGCCGACGATGAGCGGCTTGACGTTGAAATACCGCTGGCACATGCGAACGAGCGGCACCGTCAAAGGTGGCACGACGGTGGAAATGACTATGTCGGATATTTTTCCCGTGTCTATAAAGTTGTGCGCGAAGAGGTTGCCGATAAGTATGCCGTATTCGTCGGCGGTTTTGTTGCGGTCGCTGGAGACGCGCCAATGCACTACAAGCGTTTCTTTATCGTAAATGCCGGCAACAATATTGGTATTACCGACGTCCAACACCAACAGCATAGAATTGATTGCCTCCTTAAATAGCGGTTGATTTACGGCGCTCATATTTTCGCGTTTTCCCCGTGAACGGGGAAAACGCGATATTGAACAGGACTTTATTCGACAGGGGATTCCACCCGCGCAAAATGCAGGGCGTTACCGAAAACCGGACGCAACGGCCGCCTTAAATATAGCCTTCGCCATCGGCCGTGCGGACAGACACGTCGCCGGCGAGGACTTTTTCCAGTTTGCCGGAAGCGCGGCGTACAAGCAGAGCGCCGGTTTCGTCGATATCCACGGCTTCGCCGGCAAAGGACTCGTCCGGCGCGTCTACGCGCACTTTGCGGCCCAGGGTGACGGAATATTCGCGCCAGCGCTTCAGTACCGGGATAAAGCCGCTTTTTATTGTTTCGTCATATATTTTTTCCAGCGCCGCTAGTATGCCGGACAGAAGACGCGCCCGGCTGACCGGCAAGGCGGCAAAGTCATTCAAAGAACCTGCTTTTTCCCTCAAGTTGACGGGCAAAATTTCCTCCGGTGTATTGGTGTTCAGGCCTGTCCCTATGACCACATAATTGATCGCTTCCATCTCGGCGCTCATTTCCGTCAGTATACCGGAAATTTTCTTTCCTTGCAGCAAAATATCGTTCGGCCATTTTATACCTGTTTGCACACCCGGGTAAACGGCCAGCGCCTCCGCCAAAACCACCGCCATAAGCAAAGTTAGTTTCGGAGCTTCCTGCGGGAGAAAGGGTGGGCGCAGCACGACGGAAAACCAAAGTCCCCTGTGCAGAGGCGAAAACCATCCTCTGGCAAGACGCCCCCGGCCGCCTGACTGTTCTTCCGCGACGATGACCGTTCCATGCGGGCAACCCTCAAGCGCCGCTTGTTTGGCGATATCGTTGGTGGATTTTACCGAACCGCGGTAGATGATATTGCGGCCAAGCCAGCGCGTGGCAAGACAGGAGGTTATCTCTCCCGGCAGAACGAGGTCGGGTAGGGCAGAGAGAATATAGCCTTTCTTATTGACCGCTTGAATATCGTAGCCCGCTTGTTTTAGCTGCCGGATGTGTTTCCACACGGCCGTCCGGGAAATCAGGATTTTTTTTGATATTTCCTCTCCCGACAGCGGACTTCCTATATGTTCGCGTAAAATGCTTATGATTTTATCCCGCATTTTGCGTCCGTACCCTCCGCGGCTTCCTGCGAAAAATAGCAGCGGCGTCCGCCGCTATTTTAGAATGTGAACACACTATCGTTTGATATTCATCTTTTTGCGAATTTTCCGTCATGTTTTGTTGAAAAATCTTACCTGTGATGCTTTTAATTTTTCACCGCAAACATAGCGCCCCGTAACACCTGAAAGTTTACCAAACGCCGGTCTTTTTCCCACCGGGCGGTGTTGCAAAGCCTTGCCGAACCTTTGGGTTCGCCTGCATTTTGCGCCTTGTCCGGCGAAAAGAATCCTCGCCGTTCGCCGACAACCTTTAGGGTTACAAGGTACCTGGCGTTTCAGGTAGTGTGAACACGCCCTAAGTTCCGCAGGTTAAAAAACAGTGCGTGAATTGTTGCCGTCGATGAGAGGCGGCTCCGTCCGGGCGGTTTCTATTTTAGGCGTACTAAGCGGCGGGGCAACCGGTTCCGGTACGGCCGCAACCTTTCCTTTATCAGCCGGCATACAGCCGTGTTCCATCAGGCTGGCGATGTCTTGCGCCTCAAGCGTTTCCCACTCCAGCAGGGAATCGGCTAAAAGGTGCAATTTGTCAATGTTCTCGCGCAGAATTGTTTCCGCTTCGGCATAGGCTTTTTCAATAAATAATTTTACTTCGTGGTCTATGGCGGAGGCGATTTCTTCGCTATAATCCTTGTCATGACCAAAATCGCGGCCCATAAACACCTGGTCGCGCCTTTGCCCGAAAGTTACGGGGCCCAGCCGTTCACTCATGCCGTATTGACAGATCATTTTGCGTGCGATCGCCGTGGCGCGTTCCAAATCGCTCTGTGCGCCGGTAGATATTTCATCCAGCACGATTGCCTCCGCTACCCGCCCGCCTAAAAGCTCTTTTATCGTATCAAGCAATTCGGAACGGGTAGCGTAATTGCGGTCTTCTTTCGGACGAGTCAGCGTGTAGCCGCCCGCTCCGCCGCGCGGTATGATTGATACTTTATGTACGGGATCGGTATGTTTCAGCAAAGTGGCAATAAGCGCGTGCCCGCCTTCATGGTAGGCCACCAGTCGTTTTTATTTGTCGCTGAACACCCGGCGTTTAAGCACCGGGCCGGCCATGACGCGTTAAATGGCCACTTCAAGCTCGTTCATGCCTATGCGCTTTTTGTTGCGGCGGGCCGACAAGAGCGCCGCCTCATTGACCATATTGCTCAAATCGGCGCCGGTAAAGCCTGGCGTACCTCTGGCTAAAGAATCAAGATCGGCGTTCTTCTCCACCGGTTTGCCTTTGGTATGCACCTTCAGTATTTCACGGCGGCCCTTCACGTCCGGTTTGTCAACTACGATCTGGCGGTCGAAACGACCGGGACGCAAAAGAGCCGGATCGAGTATGTCAGGCCGGTTGGTGGCCGCAATAATGATAATCCCTTCATTTATGCCAAACCCGTCCATTTCTACCAGCAATTGATTGAGTGTCTGTTCGCGTTCGTCATGGCCGCCGCCGAGTCCGGCCCCTCTTTGCCGTCCGACCGCATCTATTTCGTCAATAAACACTATACAGGGGGCGCTTTTTTTCGCCTGTTCAAATAAATCGCGCACCCTTGACGCGCCCACGCCCACAAACATTTCTACGAAATCCGAGCCGCTGATGCTGAAAAACGGCACACCGGCCTCGCCGGCGACCGCTTTGGCCAAAAGGGTCTTGCCCGTGCCGGGCGGGCCGAAAAGCAATACGCCTTTCGGTATGCGCGCGCCCAAATCATTGAATTTTTTAGGATGTTTAAGAAATTCGACGACTTCCTCAAGCTCTTGTTTTGATTCATCCGCCCCGGCCACATCGGCGAAGGATATCTTCACCTTGTCGTCGCCGTACATTTTAGCGCGGCTCTTGCCAAAAGACATTACCCGGCTGCCGCCGCCCTGAGTCTGCTGCATAATGAAAAACCATACCCCGATCAGGAGCAGCATGGGCAAAAGCGAGGAAAACAGACTGGTCCACCACGGCGGCTGCGGCGGCAATTCGGCTCTTATCTCGACATTGTTGCGCGTCAAAAGATCTATAAGTTTAGGGTCCCCGGGCGCTATGGTAGTAAACTCCACGCCGGTTTTGGCCTTGCCCCTGATGATGTTGTCAACAATCGTTACCTGCGCTATTTCGCCCTGTTCTACCTGTTTCACAAAGCTCGTGTAGGAAACTTCCTGTTTGGGTACAGTATGCGAAGAATAAAAGTCAATGATATATATGGCGACTATGATTATCAGCAAATAAAAACTAACGTTTTTGAAAAATTTATTCAAAAATACAACCCTCCTTCCAGCAATACAAAACAGCGGCAATAATCATCAATCGTACAAGCGATATGCCCCCGCCGCTTAACGCCTACGACGTTTCAGGCGGGAACTTGTCATTAAATATTATAATACAATATGTTGGCGGTAAGGGCAAGCGGTATTTAAGATAGTTTACCGCCAATTAACTAAATGCCTGCCCATAATGTGCCGCAAAAAACGGCCGCGCCACAGCATTTGCGCGTCTGCGCTTTAAACAGGCGCTTTAGCGCCGGATTATAAGCGGTTTTGACTGTTTGGATATTTATTATTATTGATATTTTTAAGGTTTGTTGTATACGCTTTTCTTCAATATGCCCACATAAGGAAGGTTGCGGTATTTTTGCGCGTAATCCAGCCCGTAGCCGACGAGAAATTCATCCGGTGCGGTAAAACCTGTGTAATCAACCGACAGGGCGGTTTCGCGGCGCGCGGGCTTGTCGAGGAAGGCGCAGATTTTCAGGCTGGCCGGTTTGCGCCCGGCCAGTTTGGTAGCCGTGTAATTAAGCGTCAGACCGGTGTCGGCGATGTCATCCACTAAAATAATGTGACGGCCGGCTACATCGCGCCCCACGTCCTTTTTCACGGTTATCTGCCCGCTGGATACGGAGGATTGGCCGTAAGAGGACACGGACATAAATTCATAATAGACCGGCAGGCGTATTTGCCGCGCCAGATCGGCCATAAAAGTTACCGCTCCGGTCAAAAGGCCGATCATCGTTATTTCCCGCCCGGCATAGTCGCGCGTTATCTTGTCGCCCAGTTCCGCCACCCGTTCCTTTATCGCGCCGGCTTCTGCAAATACACGCTCAATATCTTGTTCAAACGCCATTTATATACTCCTTTTCGATTAATTCAAGGTAAATCCATTTGTAAACCGAACGCGCTTCTTCGCGGTAAGCGCCGCGCACGCCGGCGATCCACAATATGCCGGCGCTGTCGACTACCAAAGGTATGTTGTCACGCTCCGCCAGCGGTATTTTGCTGTCGATAAGAAAATCTTTGAGTTTGCGTTTGCGGCCGTCCATGCCTGACGGCGAAAACATATCGCCGGGCTTCCTTCCTCTGACAATAAGCCCTTTGTCGGCCACGGCAGCGGGAAAGGCCGCTTTCCGGGCGCTGGTCGTTCTTGGTTTTTCACCGCAAAAAATTGAGGCGCGCACTATTCGTTTATCAGGCAATACTACCCGCCCGGGCACGGGCAAAAAATATTCACCGGAAAGAGCCGCTTCTTTCGCAGGCGGCTTGGCGGCCGAAAACAAAAGCGCGGCGTAATCTTTTTTTACTTTCAGACCGCCCGGCAGTTCCAGAACGGCGCCTGTCCTGCCTTCTCTCAGAAGTTCCTGCACTTTCGCGATATGTTTGTAGTTTATGTAAGAATCCGGCTTCTCCTGCAGACATTCCTTGATTGCCATGAGCAGCACGCGGGAAACAAGGGCTGGATCCATGCTTTTTAATTTGTCGGCCGCAAGGGACACCGCTGCATCCTGGAGAAAAACCGCCTCTTTCCGGTAGTATTCCCCGGCCAGTCTGGTCAAAAAATCGGCGTCGCGCGCGAGCATGCCGCCGAAACGGCAAAGAGCCGGAATTACTTCGGGATTGTATTCGGTAAGAATAGGTAAAAGTTCCAGCCGCACTCTGTTGCGCAAATGTTTTTTATCCGAGTTGCTGCTGTCCGTTCGGTAGTCAATATTGTTCTGTCGGCAAAAAGCGTCTATTTCTTTTCTGGAGGCAGGCAAAAGCGGCCTGACTATGCTGCCGCGCCGGTTTTTAATCCCGCTTGCCCCTTCCAGGCTGCTGCCGCGCAGAATGTTCATGAGAATAGTTTCGGCGTTGTCTTCCTGGTTGTGCGCCACGGCGATCGCCGATAAATCATGTTCTTTCGCCATGTCCTCTAAAGCGCTATAACGCAAAATGCGCGCCGCTTCTTCCAGTGAACCGCCGTTTTCTGCTACAAAGGCCGGTACGTCTATTTTGGCCAAAATGAAAGGCAGCCCGCGCCGCCGGCAAAAAGCATTTACCCACAAAGCGTCTTCTTGCGCTTCTTCTCCCCTGATTTGATGATTCACATGGCCGACTGTAACCTGCCAGCTGAAAAAATGCGACAATATGCGCAGTATTTCCGTCAGGCAAACAGAATCCATCCCGCCGGAACAGGCGATTAACACTTTTTCGCGATATTTCAGCAGATTGTTTTGCTGTATGTATTTTTTTACTTTGTTGATAAGCGCCCCGTCCAAGTCCAAAGTATCCCCTCCCGGGCGTGAAACGGGCTGCCTTTGGGCAGACCAACGCGGGATAGCAATACTGTTCCCCGGCTAAAATCGTGGCATCTTTGCGGCTGATTTGCCACGCGGGCGAGGGCCGGACACCGGCCGTCCGTGGCGTGTCCGGCATTTATCCATCCCTGGATTGCACAAGCCTCGCCCCTGCGAATATTGCCTGCGTTTTGCGCCTCACAGGGCGGCAAATCATCTC
>JAISPA010000237.1 GCA_031275255.1 Acidaminococcales bacterium
CGGCTACCTGAAAGGCATGGAAGTCGAACGCGCTTACCGCGACGCTAAAATCTGCACCATTTACGAAGGTACGAACGAAATTCAGCGTATGGTAATCGCCGCCCACATTATCGGCAAGCCGCCCAAAACCGAGCCGGCCGCGGAGAAAAAAGACGCGCCGGCAACCGGCGTTCGCAAAAACAACATCCTGAAAGGCGATTCGGCGAAAGATGCGGCGGACAAGCTGGCGGAACTGCTCAAAGCGGACGGGTACGATTTTAACGTGCGCGCCGATATCGACGCGCCCATCGCCAGGGCGGAACGGGTAGTCAGCGTAGGTAAAGGCGTCGGTGATGTGAAAAACCTCGAACTGGCGAAAAAACTGGCCGCAGAGGCCGGCGCCGCCTTGGGCTGCTCCCGGCCGGTGGCCGAAACGCTGCGCTATCTGCCGCTTGACCGTTATGTCGGCATATCCGGGCAGAATTTCAACGGCAAACTGTACATAGCCTGCGGCATATCCGGGGCCATACAGCACCTGAAAGGCATAAAAGACGCCAAAACGATTGTCGCCGTCAATAACGACCCCAACGCGCCCATTTTCAAAAATTGCGATTACGGCATAGTCGGCGACCTGACGGAGGTATTGCCGCCGCTTATCGCCGCGCTGGCCGGCGGCAAAGCGTAATATCCCGTCTTGCGCCGTTCCCCGGCTAAAAGCACGGATAAGCTTTGCGGGCCGGTTTGCCGCCCGGCGCGGCGCAAACGCCGGCGATGTTCGTAGGGGCGAGATTTATCTCGCCCGCGTGACAAAGCAGCCGCAAAGATGCCATGGTTTCAGCCGGCAGGGCAGCGTTAATATGCGGGAGCGGCATTACGAGGCGCGTTTTGCAGCACTGTGCCAATCCGCCCTGAGTCCGGCCCGGTTCTGGCCAACATTCAGCCGCAGCCGAATCTGCCGCTCAATAAAGTCCCGTTTTTAAAATTGCCGGCTTTACCGCCACTTCCCAAAAGCGTTTTCAAGGCGGGCGAAATCTTCCAGGGAGAGGGTTTCCGCCCGCCTTTGTCCGTCTATTTCGGCGGCTTTGAGCCAGGCGGCGGTTTGTTCCGGCGTAAGGCCCATATTCCGCAAAGAATTGGCAATGATTTTGCGGCGCTGGGAAAAAGCCGCCCGCACTATTTGGAAAAACAGCGCCTCGTTATGGACGTTCAGCGCCGCCGGGCGCTTTTGGCAGAGGACAACCGCCGAATCCACGGCCGGCGGGGGAATAAAAGCCGCCGGCGGCGCAGTCAGAACAATCCGCGCGTCCGCCCGGTACTGCACAGCCACCGAAAGCGCGCCGTACGTCCTGCCGCCCGGCGGGCTGACCATCCGCCCGGCCACCTCGTTTTGCACCATTACCACCAGGCGTTCCCAGGCCAGACCGCTCTCCAGAAAGCGCATGAGAACAGGGGTCGTTATGTAATAGGGAAGGTTGGCCACTACTTTGAAAGATTGGCCGCTGGTGATCTTCTCAAGGTCGGCCTTTAATATATCCTGGTAAATTACCTCAAAAGAGGCGTATTCGCATTCCAATGCGGACAAAAGAGGCGCGAAGCGGCGGTCAAGTTCCACCGCCAGCACTTTTTTGCAGCCGCTTCGCGCCAGACAGCGGGACAGACCGCCCAACCCCGGCCCTATTTCCAGAATGCAATCATCAGGCTGCGGCTGCGCCGCGGCGACGATATTTTGCAAAATCGTTTGGTCAAGCAGGAAATTCTGGCCCAGTTTTTTGTCCGCCCTGATTCCCAGCCGGCGCAAGACTTGCAATATCTCGCCGCTTTCCGCCGAATGTTCCCTCATACCGGTTTATTCCTCCAGGGCGGCCAGCGCCTGTTCAAAATCTTCTCTGGCAACGCCGTAATTGTTCAGCCTGGCCAAAAAAGTCCTGGCGTTGGCGTAGCCGATGCCCAGCGTTTTGCCCAGGACGCTGCGCCTTTGCGCCGCGTTTTTCGTTCCGGTCAGATTATGCGTAAAAATGTCCGCCGCAGAAAAAACCGTCCCTTTGTCCTGCGTGTGCGTGCGCGTTTTCGCCAGGGCGGCCAGAATGTCTTTTGCGCAAGCCCGTTCCACGCCAACATCGCCGTCCGCCGTAGCGTCTTCTTTAGCGATAAAAGCCTGTCCGGCATTGGGAAATTTTGCGGTAAGCGTCTTTCTTATCCGCTCGCCGGCGCAATCCGGATCGGTAAGTATGATTATACCGCGTTTTTCATAAGCTATCCGTATTTTTTCCATTACCGCTTCATTTAAGGCAAACCCGCCGGTTATGATTACTTCCGCGTCCAGCGCGCGCATTACCGCCGCCCGGTCGTTTTTGCCCTCAACCACGATCACTTCTTTAAGCATTGTAACCATTTCCTTTAACACCGAACTGAACCCTCTTCGGCGCGCCAAAATCGCCCTTCCGAGGACGGGCCCGCCCTAAGCCTTATTCTCCAATGCGGCGGGATGCGAACCTCTCGCCGCGTGACGCCGTTCATTCCAGAATATAGACCTTCACCGGGCGGCGCCCGAATTTTATCGCCTGTTCGACGCTTTCCATGCACAAATCTATCCGGTTGCCGACGATGGCGCCGCCGATATCGGCGGCGATCGCCTGCCCGTAGCCTGGAATGTAAAGGCGCGAGCCCAGTTTTATGACCTCCGGGTCGACCGCCACTACCCCGTAGCGCGCCGGGATACCCGTTTTGGTTATACCGATGCAGCCTTCATCCCAGGGAGTGTAAGCGGTGGCTTCCATGACCAGCGTTTTAACGAACCGCATCTGCCCGCGCGCCGTCTGAACCAGGTCGGACGCGCCCACGGTTACCAGCTGATCCTGCGGTATTTCCATAATAGTCTCCGCCAATACTTCTTTTTGCATCTTACCGTCAGCAAGAACGGTTATCTTGGTCAAAATCTTCTTTTTGCCGTTGACGCCTTCTTTTAATACTTCTCTTTCGCCTAACTGCAGGCGGCTGTCGTATTTTTCCGCAATTTTATAGGGAATTTCCTGTACGTTTTCCAATATTTTCTCATTCTCCCGCAAAAGGACCACCGTCATGCCTTCCGTCGGCTTTGCACCGCCGGAGGGGAAAATCTCCCGGCCTTTGACGCTGATGCCGGCTTTCTGCAGGGCTTTCTCCACGGTCATTTGCCCGGTCGGGACGACTTGCCGTCCGCCGTCGGCAAAAACCACGATGTTAACGGCGTGCACCAGTTCAATGACATTGTCTTTAGGCAGGACAAAGGCGTCGCCTTCGCCTAACGTGAAGCCCGCCGATCTTATTATGGCGGGAATTGTCTGCCAGCGGTAGGCTTTTACCACTTTTTCCCGGCCGTCCGCCTGTACCGAATATTCTTTTTTTTGCAAGGCAAAAAATACTGTTGCCGCAATTATCGCTATAATTATGCAGGTTGTTTTGAAATGCCAGGTAGAAAAAATCTTTTGCATTTTCTCACCACCTTTAATGTATTCGCCGCGCACACCCGTAAAATACAGGGCGGCGTTCATCCCGCTTTGTGAGCGGAAAAAGCGCCTTCGGCGCGGCGCAAGCATGATTAAAATTCCGGTGGGGCTGCTGTCCCCACCGGAAATAAATCTGCATTTTATTATAGCACGGGTTTCGGTGAAAAGTCAAACCGGTTTGCTTTTTGCTTGGCGTAAAACTAATGAGTGGGAATGAAAAAGGTACAAGAGGTAGCCGAAAAGTGATTAAACAGGGTTGAAAGACACTAAACAATCACGAAGGAGGCCGCCTCTTGTGGAAACCGTTTTAAGAGATTCGGGAAATTTCATCAAAAATTAATAAAAAACAATTGACACGTAAATTTGCGGGTGATAAAATACTACCGCATGACAATTTTAGGCATGCGGCGTTGTTATGGAAAAAAGAGGTTGACAGATATGATCCCGGCTGATTTTAAAGCCGCCCGCAAGGTTGCCGGCGTCAAACAGGCTCTTAAAGCGGTGGATAGCGGCACGGCGCAAAAGGTGTTTGTTGCCGCGGACGCCGACCGGCGTGTAGTCAGGCCCCTGCTTGATCTTTGCGGGGATAAGGGCCTCGCGGTGGAAACCGTGGACAGCATGAAGGAATTGGGCAGGCTGTGCGGCATACAGGTAGGGGCCGCC
>JAISPA010000039.1 GCA_031275255.1 Acidaminococcales bacterium
TTGGAAAAATCCCGGCAATCGGCGGTTTCCATCGCCTGCCTGTTTACTTTCAGGGTTTTGAGCATACCTTGGTAAACGGACAGGGTCAGTTTGACGGTATCGACCGTGTCGAAAAGCCCTTCTTTGTCCTCCTGCAGGTCTTTGTTGTAGGTCAGGGGCAGCCCTTTCAGCACGGCCAAAAGCGCCAGCAAATGCCCATACACCCGCCCGGATTTGCCGCGCGCCAGTTCCGCGGCGTCGGGGTTTTTTTTCTGCGGCATCATGGAAGAACCGGTGGTATAGGCGTCGTCCAGTTCGATATAGGAAAATTCCGCGCTCGACCAGAGGATTATTTCTTCGCTCAAACGGCTCAGATGAGTCATCAGGATGGACGCGAAAGCCAAAAATTCCAGTATGTAGTCGCGGTCGCTGACCGCGTCCATGCTGTTGCCGTAAACCGCGGCGAAATTGAGTTCCTGCGCGACAGATTGCCGGTCGATCGGCAAAGTAGTGCCAGCCAGGGCGCCGGCCCCCAAAGGCATAATGTCCGCTCCCGCCCATACGCCTTGAAGGCGGCGCAGGTCCCTTGACAGCATGTCGAGGTAAGCCAGCAGGTGATGGGCGAAGGTAACGGGCTGCGCCCTTTGCAGGTGGGTATAGCCGGGCATGATGGTTTTCGCGTGTTTGGCGGCGAGCGCGAGCAAAGTCTTTTGCGTATCCAGGATAAGCCAGGCGATTTCCACGATCTCCCGCTTGACGTACATGTGCAGATCGAGCGCCACCTGGTCGTTGCGGCTGCGCGCGGTGTGCAGCCGCGCGCCGTCCTCGCCGATGAGTTCGGTCAGGCGCTGTTCGATATTCATGTGTATGTCTTCCAGTTTGACGGAGAAGTCAAAATCGCCCCGCTCAATTTCCGCTTGTACGGCTTCAAGCCCTTCGGCGATCCGCCCGGCCTCGCCGTCCGTGATTATGCCGCAGCGCGCCAGCATACGGGCGTGCGCCGCGCTGCCGCGGATGTCCTCGCGGTACAGCCGCCGGTCAAAGGCGACGGAAGCGTTAAATTCTTCCATGATTTTGTCGGTTTCCTTTGCAAAACGACCGCCCCAGAGTTTGGTCATATACCGCGCTCCTTTTTCAGCAAGGCCCGGACTTTGAGCGGCAGTCCGTAAAGGTTGATAAATCCTTCGGCGTCGGCCTGGTTGTATACTTCGTCGCGGCCGAAAGTTACAAAGCCCTCGTGGTATAAGGAATAAGGCGATTTTACGCCGGCGCTTTTTATGCCGCCTTTGTACAGTTTCAGTTTTACGCTGCCGGTAACGGTTTTTTGCGTTTCGTCCACAAAAGCCGCCAGGGCCTCGCGCAGCGGCGCGTACCACATGCCGTCGTAGACCAGTTCGGCGTATTTTATCGCCACAAGCTGTTTGTACTGCATGGTCGCCCGGTCAAGCGTCAGGGTCTCCAGTTCGTTGTGGGCGTAATAGAGTATGGCGCCGCCCGGCGTTTCATACACTCCGCGCGACTTCATGCCGACCAGGCGGTTTTCCACTAGATCAGCCACGCCGATGCCGTGTTTGGCGCCGATAGCGTTAAGCCGCTCCACCAAAGCCGGCCCGTTTGTTTTTTGGCCGTTCAGGGCCGACGGTACGCCGGCCGTAAAATCAATGGTTACATATTCCGCCTGATCCGGCGCTTTGTCTGGAGTATTGACAATAAGGTAAAGGTCGTCCAAAGGCTCGTTGGCCGGGTCTTCCAAGTCCGCGCCTTCATGGCTTAAATGCCAGAGGTTCCTGTCCATGCTGTAGGGGCGCTTTTTGGTAACAGGCACGGCTATGCCGTGCTTTTCCGCGTAATCAATGGCGTCCTCGCGCGAGCGTATATCCCATTCGCGCCAGGGGGCGATGATTTTGAGCGCGGGGGCCAAAGCCTTTACCGTCAGCTCAAACCGCACCTGGTCGTTGCCTTTGCCGGTAGCGCCGTGGGCAACGGCGTCTGCCCCTTCTTTTTCGGCGATCTCGACTAATTTTTTCGCGATGAGCGGCCGGGCGAAAGAGGTCCCCAACAGGTATTTTTTCTCGTATACCGCGCCCGCTTTCAGCACCGGCCAGATGAAGTCCTCGACAAACTCGTTTTTCAGGTCTTCGATATAGCATTTGTCCGCGCCTGATTGCAACGCCTTTGCATATACGGGGGCGAGTTCTTCTCCCTGCCCGAGATCCGCGCACATGGTGATGACCTGGCAGCGGTAATTTTCTTTCAGCCAGGGAATGATGACGGAGGTGTCAAGTCCGCCCGAATAGGCGAGCACTACTTTTTTTACGTCTTTTTTCAATTTGGAAACACTCCTTGTTTTAAGCTATGTATTCTCTTGCCCGCCGCCCGCCGGCGGGGGCAACCCGCAGCATCTGTACCGGGGGCGGCAAGAGGAAACCGCGCGGGCAAGCCTGCCCCTGCACGCCGCATACCCCCGCCCGCAGGCAAGGGAAAAAGCGCGGCGGGGATTTTGGGCGGGTCTTCACAAAACAACATCGCTCATAAGCAGAGCCATGATCGCTTTTTGTACATGCAGGCGGTTCTCCGCCTGATCGAAGATCGCCGACTGCGGCCCTTCCATGACCTCGTCCGTGATCTCCTCCCCCCGGTGCGCCGGCAGGCAGTGCATGACAATCGCGTCCGGCTTGGCCGCTTTCAGCAGGTATTTGTTTATCTGGTAATCGTTTAGAGATTCCTGCCGGATCGATTGTTCCTGTTCCATTCCCATGCTCGCCCAGACGTCGGTGTAGAGGGCGTCGGCGTTTTCCGCGGCCTTCAGGGGGTCTTCTTCCACCAGGATTGTGCAGCCGGTTTCCGCGGCCATAGCCCGCGCCGCGCTCAAAACGCCGGCATCGGGCCAATAGCCTTTGGGACTGGCGCAGACGAAGTCAACGCCGGTTTTGGCGCAACCCAGCATGAGCGAATGGGCCATATTGTTGCCGTCGCCGACGTAGGTCATTTTGCGCCCTTTTATCGTGCCTTTGTATTCTATGAGTGTAAAAATATCCGCCAGCGCCTGGCAGGGATGGAATTTGTCGGTAAGCCCGTTGATCACCGGCACACTGGAGTGCCTGGCCAGTTCTTCCACAATATGGTGGCCGAAAGTCCTGATCATCACGCCGTCGACGTAGCGCGACAGCACCCGCGCCGTATCGCGGATGTCTTCCCCTCTGCCCATCTGGGTGGCGGCCTCGTTCAAATATATGGGATGCCCGCCCAGCTGCCAGAAGCCCACTTCAAAAGAAACGCGCGTGCGGGTGGACGCTTTGTGGAAAATCATGCCCAGCGCCTTGCCGGCGAGATATTGATGCCATTCGCCGTTTTTCTGTTTCTTTTTTATTTTGCGCGCGACATCCATTATGGTAGCGACTTCACCTACGGAGAGATCACCGATTGTAAGCAGGTTTTTACCCCTGAACGCCATAGTTTGTTCCTTTTCCCCGTCACCGGCCGGCCAGGACTTCATCCAGGACGGCAGCGGCGAAATCTATTTCCTGTTTGTTCACGATGAGCGGCGGTATAAATCTCAGCACATTGCCGGCGGTACAGTTTAAAATGAATTTTTTCTCCAGACAGGCTTCGGCGACGGATTTGCCCGGGCCGTAAAGTTCCGCCCCTACCAGCAGCCCCTGCCCGCGCACCTCTTTGATTAGCCGCGGATGTTTCTCTTTGAGTGCGGTCAGTCTTCCTTTGAGATAACCGCCCATTTTTACCACGTTATCCAGTACATTCTCCCGCGCCAGTACCTCCAGCACGGTATTGGCGGCCGCGCAGGCCAGTGCGCTGCCGCCGAAGGTGGAGCCGTGATCGCCGGCGGAGAAAGCATGCGCCACCCGCTCGGCCGCCAGGAAAGCGCCCATGGGGAACCCGCCGCCCAACCCTTTGCCGATGCTCATGATATCGGGCTTTATTCCCGTATGCTCAAAGGCAAACCATTTGCCGGTGCGGCCTATTCCCGTCTGTATTTCGTCAAAGAGCAAAAGCGCCCCGTGTTTGTCGCAAAGGTCTCTGGCCGCCGCCAGATAACCTTCCGGCGGCACGTTTACCCCGCCTTCGCCTTGAATCGGCTCCAGCAGGACGGCGCAAACTTCGCTGTCCATAGCCTCG
>JAISPA010000043.1 GCA_031275255.1 Acidaminococcales bacterium
GGTATTGCAGCACTTTCAACGAAGCGGCCAATACCGACGTAAGTAAAGTATTCGGCCTGATACTGGCCGCCGCGGTCAAGAATGGGCTGAAGCAAAGCGATATGCCGGACACCTTGTACATAATTTCCGACATGGAGTTTGACTATTGCGCCGATAACGCCGGTGTTACAAACTTTGAATACGCTAAAGAAGCGTTCGAGGCGCAAGGATATAAACTGCCTGCGGTAGTGTTCTGGAATGTACAGAGCCGCAACGAACAGCAGCCTGTTACAATGAACGAGCAGGGCGTAGCGTTGGTGTCCGGTTTCAGCCCCCGTATCTTTGGAATGATAGCCAGCGGGAACCTGTCCCCCTACGCTTTCATGATGGATACTCTGAACAAGGAGCGGTATGAAAAAATCACCGCATAGAACGGATTGTTTAAAATGGTAACAATACAAGGAAAATTCAACTCCGCCGTCTGCTATACCCCGCAATTGGAGGAGCGGGCGGCGGAACAGATTAAGACCGTCTGCGACCAGGAAGCGTTTGCCGGCTGCAAGATACGCATAATGCCCGATGTTCACGCCGGCAAAGGCTGCACAATCGGAACAACCATGACTATTAAAGACAAGATAGTTCCCGAAATGGTCGGCGTTGACATCGGCTGCGGCCTGGAAACGGTGCGTGTCGATGCGGACACGCTTGACTTCGCCCGGCTGGACGAAGTGATACGCCGGCATATTCCTTCGGGCTTTGACGTGCGCAAAACACCGCATAAATATGCCGGCGGGATTGATTTGTCAGAGCTCCGCTGCGCGAAGCGCGTCAATCTCGACAGGGCGTATAAAAGCGTCGGCACGCTCGGCGGCGGGAACCACTTTATTGAGGTTGGCAAGAGTAGCGGCGGCGGGCTGTACATTGTCGTTCACTCCGGCAGCCGGCATTTAGGCTCTGAGGTAGCGGAGCATTACCAGACCGAAGGGTATAGCGCCTTATGCGGCCACGCGCAATTTCAGCTTGCCGAAATGATAGCGCAGCTCAAAGCGCAGGGGCGGCATAAGGAAATTCAGTCAACGATGAACCGGCTCAAATCACAAACCGCGCTGCCGGCACCGAAAGACCTCGCGTATGTGGAAGGCGGCCTGTTCGACGATTACCTTCACGACATGAAAATAATACAAAAGTTTGCCGTCCTGAACCGCAAAGCTATGGCTGACACCATCCTTGCCGGCATGCATCTGTCCGCCGCGGAGGAATTTACGACCATACATAATTACATCGATACTGACGCCATGATTCTCCGCAAAGGCTCTGTATCCGCAAAGCAGGGTGAGAAACTGCTCATACCAATCAATATGCGCGACGGCTGTCTTATCTGCGTCGGCAAGGGCAATCCGGACTGGAACTTCTCCGCGCCCCACGGCGCCGGGCGATTGATGAGCCGCAGCAAAGCGTTTAACGCCTTGACCATGGAGCGGTACCAAGCGGAAATGAGCGGGATTTATTCCACCTGCATCCGGCCGGAAACGCTGGACGAAGCGCCAATGGCGTATAAACCGGTTGATGAGATTATCGCGCAAATTGAACCGACGGCGGAAATTGCGGCAAAAATAAAGCCGCTGTACAATTTCAAAGCTGCGGAAGGGGGAAGGCGGCGGCGGTGATTCACGGCTAATTCACCGTGAATTGCAGCGTCCGCAGATAACCTGAAACATGCCCTTTGCGAAAATCTGGCGGACACTTAACTGCCGGCAGGCCTCTCGCGCTTTCGGGAGTGGCCTGTTGCGCAATGCGGCCGCAAAAGCCTGCCTATCAAGCACTGGCTTTTGCGGTCGCATTTTTGAATACAGGTTCCGTTCTTGCGCAGTCACCGCTTTATACTGCTCCCCGGTTAAAATCGCTGCATCTTCCGGTTGATTTGCTACACTACTTTGTTTGAAATACTCGACGAACCTTTGAATGTCATGGATAGTCAAATACAGAATGTGCCAAGGAAAGTAAGCTCCTGTCCGGGTTCGCCTGCGTTTTGCGCCGCGCAGGGCGGCAAATCAGCCCGCAAATTTCATCCATGTTTTTAACCGGAAAACAACTTTAGTCATAACCACCCCGGAATGGGGTGGTTATGACTATCTTTAAAGCCAAATGCCCTTGCCTCTTTCGCCCACTCATAAAATGAAGATCACATTATTTATACTGCTGTCAAATTAAAACCATTTTAATAATCATCAATATTTAATTTTTTTATCCTTCTATGCAAAGTCATGCGATGGATGCCGAGAATACGCGCCGCAGCAGTACAATTTCCCTTTGCTTCTTTCAATGCTTCCCTGATCTCTTTGACCTGCCTGTTTTCACGCGTTGATAAAACAGGTATGGTTTCTTTCGAATGCAGTATTTCTTTAATCATCTCACAGGTAATGGTATCCACCTTGGCCGTAACCGTAATCCTCTGCACAAGATTTTTCAGCTCACGTATATTGCCTGGCCAGTTATATTCCTCCAGAAACTTTATGGTGTCATTGGTCAGGCGCAGGGTTCTGCCGGAAATATTATAAAACTCACGCAAAAACTTACCAATAAACAATTTTATATCTTCTTTACGCTCTCTGAGCGGCATTATATTCAGACAAAGCACATTCAGGCGGTAATACAAGTCTATGCGGAACTTATTTTCGCGTATGAGCAGATCCAGGTCTTTATTTGTGGCGGCAATAACCCTCACGTCTATCGGCAGCACTTTGTAACTGCCAAGCCTCACAACGGTTTTTTCCTGCAGCACGCGAAGCAGCCTGCCCTGATTCACATAGTCCATTTCAGCAATCTCGTCCAGAAAAATAGTCCCCCCGTGGGCAACCTCAAACAAACCGGGTTTGCCGTCCTTGTTCGCTCCGGTAAAAGCCCCGCCAACATAACCGAAGAGTTCGCTCTCGAGAATGTTTTCCGGCAGGGCCGCGCAGTTTACAACAACCCAGGGGCCATTGCAGCGCTTGCTGTTATTGTGTATGCTTTGGGCAAAAATTTCCTTGCCGGTACCCGTTTCCCCTACCAGCAACAGACTGTAATCCGTCTCGGCAAAAAGCTTCGCCTGTTCAATAGTTTTCCTGATAGCGGCGCTTTCGCCAATAATATCGGAAAAATGAGATTTAGCAAAGTTTCCCTGCGCATAATTTTTTTACGTATTCTTTCCTCCATCTGCTGTATTTTGGCAACTTCCTGAATTGTTATAACATAGCCAAAAATTTTTCCTTTGACGATGACAGGTGCTTTATTGCAGATTACCTGCATATTGTTCACGTCAAGCATACATTCGTTATGCTGGCCCGACAAAAGCTCCAGCAGCCCGGCACAGGGAAAAACTTTTTCTATATGCTGCCCCAAAGCGGCGGCTTTATCTATTGTGAGTATGTTTTGCGCAACCGAATTGAAAGCGGTAACTACATATTTGCTATCAGTAGTTATTATACCGGCGGAAGCATAATCCAAGATGGTATTGATAAAATCCCTTTTGGCCGTTTCCAGTTCCAGCGCCCGGCAAATCTGTGTGGCTTCACGAGCGGCTTGCAAAAGGCTTTCTTTTCCTATTTTGATTAATACAGCAGGAATGCGCAGCATCTCTGCCGCTTTCACCACACCCGCCCCGCCAAGGATTACGTCCACGTCCCGCGCAAAAGCGTCTTCCACTGCTTGCCGGTAAGCCTGCCCATATTTCATAGTATACTGCCAAATATCCGTTTTTAAAAATTCCGCGAGCATATCCATCCCCAGAATCATTTCCGAATAAGTAACAATGGCAATTTTTTTGCCGTACAGATTCGCTTCGTGTACAGTTCTCAGAATATCAAAACTGGTGATGGGAATCTCAACGACGGAGATTTTCAGCAACGAACGTTTTATCGTCAAAGCCGTTCCCGCCCTTGCCGCTGCCACGTTCAGGCCTTTAGCCGCATACACGTTCAAAATCTCCAATGCTTTATCGGAAAAAGCGGTGTAAAGTTCAATGTCCGGATAGGTTTCGCCCAAGGCTTTTTTGGCGTCTTCAAGCATCGCAAGATCGGACAGGAAAAAAAGAATATCGGCCATATGCATCACCTTTTATCATATTTAAACAATCTATAGCAATTAGGCAAGCTAAGTATAGCACAAAGTAAATATATAAACAAGAAACCCGCCTTTATCCTTTTCACTGAACAAAGGCGTTGCATTGCCATTTTACCTATATCTTGCCTATGCAGCACGGCCAAATTGTCTGAAATATATTTATTTGGCACATTTATTGCATTACATTAAACAAGGCGCCTTATAAAGTATACACAGCCAAATTTTCCTGTTAAAGGAGAGATTGCTTATGTCTAACGCCGGATTCAGGATTTTCAAAAAAATCCATCGTCCCGATAAAGACATTATTGAAAAGTTCCGCGGTTTGCCTGTCGCAAACATAGCCGATGAGATGAACCGCTTCAGTTGCGTCGATGCAAGAATTAAAAGGATAAACAAGGTCCCTCTTTTGGGCCCGGCCTTTACCGTGAAAGCGCGTATCGGCGATAACATGCTGTTTCATAAGGCGCTGGACTTGGCCCAGCCCGGGGACATTATTGTAGTGGACGTGCAGGGCGATCTTGCAAATTCAGTAACAGGGGAAATCATGATGCGGCAGGCTCTCAAAAAAGGCATAGGCGGCATCGTGGTGGACGGCGCCGTGCGCGACGCGGAAGCGCTGGGCGGGCTTGATATGCCTATCTACGCCGCCGGAGTTACCCCTAAAGGGCCCTACAAAGACGGACCCAGCGAAATAAACGTGCCGGTATCCTGCGGCGGGGTGGTTGTAAACCCCGGTGACATTTTAGTAGGAGACGCTGACGGCATTGTGGTCATTGCACCGCAGGACGCGCCGGAAATAGCACAAAAAGCCAAAAACAAAAAATCCAAGGAAGAAGCCATTTTTAAAGCCATAGAAGCTGGAACGCTTGACAGATCCATGTATGCCGACGAAGTA
>JAISPA010000047.1 GCA_031275255.1 Acidaminococcales bacterium
CAATGATATGGGTTTTTCTGGCTCCGCCGGAAAGGGCGGTAACGCAGGCTTTGACTTTGGGTATCATGCCGCCGTCGATCAGGCCTTTGATCATGAGCTCCTGCGCCCGCTCAAAGGTCAGGGTGGATATGAAGGCGCCTTCGTCGCGGTAATCGGTAAAAATGCCCTTGACGTCGGTCAAAAGAAGCAGTTTTTCCGCTTTCAGCGCCCCGGCGATTTCACCGGCCACGCTGTCGGCGTTGATGTTGTAGGTTTCGCCGTTTATGCCGACGCCGGTCGGAGCAATGATGGGAATATAGCCTTTGTCCAGCAAATCCCCGATCAGGTTCACGTTGATTTTCACCACCTCGCCGACAAACCCTATATCCACCGGGCGTATTTCCCCGGCTTCATATACTTCGGCCAGATGTTTTTTCGCCGTAATAAGGTTGGCGTCCTTGCCGCTCAGGCCGAGAGCCTTGCCGCCCTGCCTGTTTATGAGGGTTACCAGTTCTGTGTTGATTTTGCCGACAAGCACCATTTCGGCGATGGCTACGGTCTCCTCGTCGGTTATCCGCAAACCGTTCACAAATTCGGATTTTTTTTCGAGTTTTTTCAGCATGGCGGTTATTTCCGGGCCGCCGCCGTGGACGACCACCGGCCGGATGCCGGCGCAGTACAGGAAAACAATGTCTTTCAGGACTTTATTTTTCAATTCTTCGTTGATCATGGCGTTGCCGCCGTACTTTATCACAACCGTCTTGTCTTTGAAATCCATCAGGTAAGGCAAGGCTTCCACAAGAATATTAACTTCCTCGCTGTTTTTAAGCATATTCTTCCCCCGCTTTCTTATGTATGGTAGTCGGCGTTTATTTTAATGTAATCGTAGCTCAAATCGCACGTCCACACGGTAGCCGACGTCTGTCCCGCGCCGAGCGCCAATTTTAAAATTATGTCGCGCTCCTTCATGATCGCGCCCAGTTTTTCCGCATCGGCGGCAACTCCCCCGCCGCGCGCGAAAACCTCTACACCGTTTAAGGCTACCGTCAGGTCTTCCGGCGCAAAATTCACGCCCGCGTACCCGACCGCGCATATTATCCGCCCCCAGTTGGGATCGCAGCCGAAAAAGGCGGTTTTGACCAGGGGCGACTTGGCGACGGCCATCGCCACGGCTTTGGCCGCGGCGAAATCCGGTGCGCCGTCAACCGTAACTTCCAAAAACTTTGTCGCCCCTTCGCCGTCGCGCGCGATAAGTTTGGCAAGGTCCACGCTCACCGCCGTCAGCGCCGCGAAAAAAGACGCGTAGCCGGGATGGTTTTCCGAATCGATCAGGCTGTTGCCGCAAAAGCCGTTGGCCAGCGCGATCAGGGAATCATTGGTGCTTGTGTCGCCGTCCACCACCACCATATTAAAAGAAAGATCGGCCGCTTTTTTTACCGCCCTGCTTAAAACAGCCGGCGACACGGCGGCGTCGGTGGTGATAAAGGCCAGCATGGTGGCCATGTCGGGGTGGATCATTCCGGCGCCTTTGGCGATACCGGCGATAACCGCCGTGCGCCCTTCCAGGGTAAATTCGTAGGCGGCGCGCTTGATAAAAGTGTCGGTAGTCTGTATGGCCGCCGCGGCTTTCCCGCCGCCCGCGACCGACAACTCACGGTAAGCGTCCTTCAACCCGCGGACGATTTTGTCCATAGGCAGAAAAGGCCCGATAACGCCGGTGGAACAGACGAATACTTCCTGCTGCCCGCAGGACAGAAGTTCCGCGGTCAGGCCCGCCATGGCGCGCGCCTCGTTTAGCCCGCGTTCGCCGGTGGAGGCGTTGGCGCAGCCGGCGTTGACCGCTATGGCGCGCGCGTACCCGCCCGCCGCAACGCGGCGGCTAAACAGCACGGGCGCAGCCGCCATGATATTTTGCGTAAACACCGCGCCGCAGGAAGCCAGGTTTTCGCTGACGATCAGCGCCACATCCTCTTTGCCGCTGGCCTTGATCCCGGCTTTGACGCCGGCGGCGGTAAAGCCGCCCGGCGCGGTGATCCATCCGTCTATTGCTTTCATAACGACATTCCTTTCAAACGGAGATATAAGGCAGGAGACGCCGGCCGCCCGGCCTGTTACGGATAAAGCGGCGCCTGTGCAAGCCCCGTGTTCTCCGGCAGGCTGAACATTATATTCATGTTTTGCACCGCCTGACCGGAAGCGCCTTTTACCAGATTGTCCAGCGCCGACATGACGATGACCCGCCCCGTGCGCTCATCTATCTCCCAGCCGATGTCGGCGTAGTTGGAACCGCGCACCGCTTTCAGGGCAGGGTATTTTCCCCGCCCCAGCAGCCTGATAAAATACTCGTCGCCGTACATGCGGGCGAAAGAGGCCGCTATGTCCCCGCCGCCGGCGCCGGGCGCGAGCTTGGCGTAACAGGTGGCCAGCAGCCCCCTGTCGATCGGCAAAAGGTGCGGGGTAAAAGTAACGACAACTTCCTCTCCGGCAAATTCCGTATAAACTTGCTCAATCTCCGGCGTGTGCCGGTGGCCGGCGACGCCGTAGGGCCGGAAATTGCCGAACACTTCGGAAAAATGAAGATTAAGCGCCACTCCTCTGCCCGCGCCGGTAGAGCCGGATTTGGCGTCGATTATTATACTGCCGGCGTCAATCAGCTTGTCCCGCAAAAGAGGCGCCAGCGCCAATATACTCGCCGTAACGTAACAGCCGGGGTTGGCTATGACCCTGCCGTTTTTTATCTTGCTGCGGTAAAGCTCGCTCAGCCCGTAAACCGGCCGCGTAACGGCGTCGGTATGTTTTACTTTGTACCACTTTTCATATACGTCGGGTTTCAGCCGGTAATCGGCGCCGAGATCAATCACCCTGACGCGGCTGCCGTCCTTCAGGGAGCGGCAAATATCCATGGCGTGGCCGTGCGGCAGCCCTATGAATAAAAGGTCGCTTGCGGCGGCGATTTCCTCAAGCTGCTTTAAGTTCTCCAGTTTTTGGTTGTAAATAGCGGCCAGGTGCGGATAACTGTCGGCGATCAGGCTGCCGGCCGAGCTTTCCGAGGTTATGTGGACAACGGACACTTCCGGATGCCCGGCCAGTATGCGCAGAAGCTCCGCGCCTGTATAGCCGGTCGCGCCGATTATGCTTATTTTCATAAAAATCTCCTTTGCCCGTAGATTTTAGCCGGCCGGCCTTGACAAAATCCGAAATAATATTTGAAAATGCTGTATATATATTTATATACTGTCGGTAATAATCTGTCAATGATTTTACAAAATAAAAACACTATGGTAACACCGGCGGCCCGCCGCCGGCAGAGTCAAGGCTTAGGGCAGGCCGACCCGGTACGCCGGCAAACAGAAATTCATATATTGCCGGCGTAGACATAGGACAGAAACTCTCCGGCCGCTTCTTTAAGGCGCAAGATATTTTCCCTGGGAGTGGGCGGCGTAAAGAGACGGTAATTGGGATAATAACGGGTTAAATGGAGAGGGATGGACGGGCTGATTTCGGCAAGCCAGGCGGCAATCCGGGTGATTTCCTCCTCGCTGTCGTTGCAATCTGGTATGACAAGGGTAGTTACCTCCAGATGGC
>JAISPA010000065.1 GCA_031275255.1 Acidaminococcales bacterium
CAATTTGCGGGATAAATTTTCCGGCAGTATCAAGTTCTTTTTCCAGCCGGCGGAAGAAATAGGAGGCGGCGCCAAAGAAATGATTGACTACGGCTGCCTGGAAAATCCTAAAGTCACCGCCGTCCTGGCGGCGCACGCGAGCGAAAGCGTTCCGGTCGGGAAAATACGGGTAAAAGCAGACGAAATAATGCTGGCTTCAACCGGCTTTACCATTGCCTTGTCCGGGCGGGGGGGACACGGCGCGGCGCCTCATCAAACCGACGACATCATCCTGGCCGCTGCCAGGCTTGTCACCGAACTGCAAAGCATCCCGGGCCGCAAACACAACTTTCTTGATCCCTCCGTCATAACCGTGTGCAGTATTCACAGCGGCGCGGCCGGCAACATCATACCCAAAGAACTGACGCTGACCGGCACGGTCAGAGTAGAAAACAGCCGGTTGCTGTCCAAAATTGAAGAGAGCATAAAAACAATGCTGGACGCCCTTGAAATGACAACAGGAGTCAAAGGCTCGGCGTTTTTCCGCCGGGGGTCGGGTGCTGTTTACAATGACCCGGTCCTGACCGAAACATTTGCCGGCGCGGCGGCAAACATGATCGGCGCGGAAAACGTATTGAAAGCAAAATTTCCCGCCAACGGCTCGGAAAACTTCTTTCTTTTCAGCAGCCGCGTCCCGTCGGTATTTTTTCACTTCGGCGTGGCGGAAAACGACGCCGTGGCGCAATATCCGGCGCACAGCCCGTTTTTTTTGGCTTCCGATCGATCTTTTATGACTTCTTTGCCGGTAACCGCCGCCGCCGCCCTCGCTTTTTTGCAAGAACGCTGAACAGCCCGCCCGCCGCCGCAGCACCTTGTAACACCTAAAGGTTGCCAGCGAACGGCGAGGATTTTTTTCACTGGGCAAGGCGCAAAATGCAGACGAACCCAAAGGTTCGGCGAGGCTTTGCAACACCGCCCGGCGGGAAAAAGACCGGCGTTTGGTAAACTTTTAGGTGTTACGGGGTACTATGAACAGTATAATACCACATACAAGGAAGTGACGGGCAATGAACTCTATAACCGGATCGGCTGTCCACAAGGAATTTAATGACATATCGTTCAAATACCGGCACAAAACCCCGCTTGGCGTTTTCAGCATTATTGAACAAAAGGGCGCCTTAACCGGCCTGTATCTGAACAAAGAACACGCCGAACCTGATTTTGCCTGCCGCAAAACCCCGCTGATCGCCGAAACCATAAAACAGCTAGATGAATACCTGGCCGGGGACAGAAAAGAGTTTGAGTTGCCGCTTGCGCCCGCCGGGACGGAATTTCAGCAAAAAGTCTGGCAAGCCCTCAGGACTATCGGCTATGGGTCAACACTCAGCTATCAGGCGCTGGCCGAAAAAATAGGCAACCCCAAAGCCTGCCGGGCCGTGGGCGGCGCCAACAACAAAAATCCCATTATCATTATTATCCCCTGCCACCGTGTGATTGGCAAAGACAATTCTTTGACCGGCTTTGGCGCCGGCCTTGACGTAAAGGCAAAATTGCTGGCGCTGGAAAAGGCGCGCAAATGATCATCAGCGCCAGCCGCCGGACAGATATACCCGCCTTTTACTCAAACTGGTTTGTCAATAGGCTGCGCGAGGGTTTCTTTCTCACGCCCAACCCGCGCAACCATAAAAGCGTCGGCAAACTCAGCTGTTCGCCGCAGGCCATTGACTGTATAGTGTTTTGGAGCAAAAATCCCGCGCCTATGGCCGACGCTTTTGCCCTGATAGACAATTTGGGCTACAAATATTATCTGCAATTCAGCCTGACCCCCTACGGGCGCGACATAGAGACAAACCTGCCGGACAAAGAAACACTTATTGCAACTTTCCGGCGGATCGGCGAAAAAATCGGCGCAGAACGGCTTGTCTGGCGCTATGACCCGATCATCGTCAGCGGGCGGTTTCCCCCGGAGCGCCATATAGAAGCCTTTCGCCGGTTGGCTGGCACCTTGTCCGGTTGTACGCAAAAATGCGTTATAAGTTTTATTGATTTTTACGCTAAAATAAACAAAAATATCAAGGAGTTTAACTTCAACCAGACAACCCTTTCCGTCATGCGGTCGGTAGTCAGAGAACTATCGCTAATCGCTAAAGAAAACGGCTTGCGCCTTTTTGTCTGCTCGGAAGCGGAAGATTTCAGCTCCTGCGGCGTCAGCCCGGCTTCCTGTATCGACGGTGAAATCATTGAAAAGCTTACCGGCCGCCCGCTTAAAGCGCCAAAAGATCCCGGGCAGAGGCCGCTTTGTAATTGCCTGGCAAGCGTTGACATCGGCATGTATGACAGTTGCGTGCACGGCTGCGTTTATTGCTACGCCAACATAAACCAGGCCGCCGCCTTAAAAAACGCCGCCCGGCACGACCCTGCGGCTCCGCTTTTATTTGGCGCGCCGCACCCCGGCGCCGCAATAAAAGAAAAAACGCCAGAAAACATGGCGGATTCTCCGCCAAAAGACAGGCGTTTAACGATGGTTTGAACGCGCCCTGACATTCAGCGGGAGCCAAATCTCCCGCTGAATGAGGTTTCGCTCTTTTCATTTTTTATCTTTCATATTGCGCAGAATGTCTGCTATGGCATCATTATGAAAATCCGACAAAAAACATATATCCTGCGCGCCGGCCTCTTGTTCCAGCAAATTATCAAAAGTCAACTCAAAGGTGCGGTTTAATATACTCTTCGTCATAGCTAAAGAAACATAAGATTTTTTGCATAAAGTTTTCGCGAACTCATCCACCGCCGGCAACAGGTCGTCGGCTTTGACCACTTTTGTAACAAGACCCAAATCCAACGCTTTATTGGCGTCAAATTTCTCCGCCAGCATCGCCAGTTCTTTGGTTTTGGCAACACCGATAAGCCTTGGCAGATTATATAGCAGTCCGCAATCAGGGATTAATCCTATATTGGCGAAAGGCAGACCGAACTTAGCCGTATCGGCGGCAAATCTGAAGTCGCAGCAGCAAGCCAGAGAAAGTCCGCTGCCGGAAATAGCGCCGTTGATCGCGGCGATAAAAATTTTGTCGCTGTTCATGATGGATTTATAAAGAGGAAAGACATTGCGCATCCGTTTGCGGCCGGCGTTTGCTCTGTATTTTGTGCCCATTGTCGCCGACAAATCCGCACCCGAACAGAATCCGCGGCCTTTGCCCGTAACAACAACCACCTGAATATTGTCATCTCTTTCCAGATCAATAAGCGCCAGCCTTATCTCTTCCCGCATGACAAAATCCATGGCGTTAAGCACGTCAGGGCGGTTAAAGCTAAGTGCGGCTATTTTGTCTTTTTTCTCAACAATGATTGTTTCATACATAAAACAAAACCTCCAAGCAATAATTTAACGCGGAAATAACCCGCCCCGGCCTGCAGCGGGAGTCAAATCTCCCGCTGCAGGAAACTCCGTTGCAAGAAAACTGCCGGTCAATCATTTATTATAACAGCAGTTTTTCATAGGCGGAAGGTTTATACTGTTCCCCGTCTAAAATCATGGCATCTTTGCGGCTGATTTACCACACTGCTTTGCATGAAATCCTCGCCGAACCTCCGGATGCGCCTTTGTTTTACGTCTAGCAGGGCAACAAATCAACTCGCAAATCCTGTTTAAACCGGGAACAGTATTAATATCAAAAATCCAAAACTACCTCTTTGTAGGCTTGTCTCATCGTTTCAAAGAACTCGTCGAAATCTTCTTCCTCGTTGGATTTAGCGCCAAGCATTATTCCGCGCGGATCGTATTTTTTCATTATATCAATATGTATTTTTAGCGGCGGTTCCGCTTCCTTCAGATTTTCCGCAATTTTTATGTCCCAGTCAATAAGCGCCTTGATTTCGTCAACAGTAGATCCGGGAAAAAGCACATCTAAATACATCTCTTTGGTTTGCGGATGAAAGCGAAATATACCTTTTTGGCAGATGAGTGAAGAGGGGCCTTTACCAACAAGTTTTGTCCTTTGTCGGGCAACCCCTCCGGTCAGATGACCGGGCGTAGTAATATAATCTATTTTTTCAACAAATTTTCCTTTTTCCAACTGCATAATTATCGTAGTTTCGCCTGTTGATGAACCTATATCATTAGCGCCCCCACTGCCGGGCAAACGAATTTTGGGATTTTTGTAATTGCCGCTTTTGCCGAATATAACCGTAGTATTAAGATTGCCGTATTTGTCAATCTGAGCGCCGCCGATAACGCCGCGGTCAATAAACCCCGCTTGGGTGTCGCTGAACAGCCGCCACATTTCATGGATCATCAGCGCATTTTCCGCCGTGGGATTGTCGGCGATGGACCAGGGAACCCGGCGCGACAAACCGCCTACGCCGCCGCCCTCATAGACAAAAACCGAATCTTTTGCGTGCGTGTTCTGCGCGATCAGAGCGCTCATCATGGGAAGCCCGATACCAATAAATACCCTTTCGCCGTTTTTTATCTCTCGTGCGCAGGAAACAGCCATCAACTCTTTTATTGAATATTTTTCCGCAATCATCTTTTTGCACCCCCTTCATAGACAAAAGCAGGGATATTATAGTTGTCCCTTTCCATTTGGACGAGCTTCTCCAAGCGGTCTTTGCCCAACTTAGCCAAAAACGTGTCCCAATCTTTGACGTCCATGACCCATTCTTTCAGCCATTTTTCAAAGCCTTCCTGCGTCTTGTTATACAGCATAAAATTGCGTCTGAAAGGCAAATCGCACCAATAATAACCGGCAGTCCACATAGGATGGCTGCAAAAGGGCACTTTTACGACCGCGTCTACGCAATAAGACGGTATGGCGGTAAGATTGGGCAGTTTGCGTATCTCGCGCGTCGAAACAATCTCCTCGCAAGTCAAAACCACTTTTTTAGCGGCGCGGGCAAGTGTCGGATCGTTCATCAAAATACCCCATATTTGTCCGTTTCCCGCCGTATCGGCCTTTTGAACATGAATAAACACAACGTCCGGACTGGCGGCGCTGACAAGCGCCACCGGCTCATTGGTGAACGGGTCGTTAACAAGTTTTATCTTATCATTGTACTTGGGAATATCAGAACCGATAAGCGATTTGGTCGCCATAAACGGAATATTCATTGATGCCGCCAAAAACCTTAAACTTGCCGAATAATTGCTGTATTCTTCGGTTTCTACCTTTACCGGCACTCCCTGTTCAACTGCGCGGCGGTAATTTAGCCCGCTCCCGACCGAGCCTATCCAAACATAAGCGCCCTCAACCTTACTGACGCATCCGGCGCCAATCAGAATATTGCCTATATCCATAATAGATGTGGTCATAAGCGTTAAATCTTTTACGCCCTGCTTGATTATTTCATAAAGGGCCGCAAAGGGATCGCGCGCCCCCAATCCGCCAAAACTGATAGAACTCCCGTTTGGCAAGTATGTTTTTACTGCTTCCCGTAAACTCGTTTGCTTGTCTTTACGGCTTCTCATAAATATATTCCCACCTCCAAAGTTATTCAGGAAAGGCCGACAATCGGCCAATATATAAGCATCCAGACCAAAACCAAAACAAAGAGAATAATGGTAAAAGGAACCCCTATCCGGAACATGTCTCCCGGCTTAAAGGCTTCCGTGCCGTAGGCGATCATAGTGTTCGCCGAATTTACGGGAGTAAGAAAAATATCATGCGCCATTATACAGGTACCCATGAGTATGCCGATAATTGGCAGGGACGGATTGTTCATAGCGGTCAAAAAGCCGATCAAAGCGGGCACAAGGGCGGTAATGCAGGATGTTATGCTGGTAAAGGCCAGCCGGATAATGAAACTTACGGCAAATACCGTAAAAGCCATAGGGACAAGGGGCAGTTTATCGACGCCAATCGCGATCAACGATACTTTGGAAAGCCACTGAACAGCTTCCGTCCTCATCAGGACAACGCCGAGGGAAATGCCGGCGCCGAACATCAAAATAGCCGTCCAATCCACTTTGCCAAAAAGCGTTTTCAATTTTGTTACTCCCACATAAGGGAAAATCATTACTAAAACGGACATCATTGAAACCACAGTGGGGTCTATGCCGTGCAGCTTATCCGTCGCCCACATGGCGATGGTGGCGCACATGATGACAGCGGCGCGTTTTTCCTCAGGCGACATGCGCCCGAGATCGGCGATACACTTGTTAAGATATTCGCGCCCGCCGGGTAGTTCGTCGTATTCAAATTTATGCATACGGGTCATTATAAAATAAAGAATAACGCCCATAACGACAGAGAAAGGGAAATTATAGGCAAACCAGTCCATCCACATGATTCTGGGAAGGCCGGCGTTCGCGATATAATTTGCCACAACAGGATTAGGCGCCGAGCCGGACAAGACTCCTACACCGGTCAGGGAAGGCAAAATTCCGGCCGTCATTAAGAGAACCTTGCCTACATTGCTGTTGATCGGCAAGTTGAAAGCCTTGGTTAAGCCTACGACAATAGGAACCATGGTAGCCGCTCTGGCAATAACCGAGGGAATAAGGAAAGTCAGGACGAAACCGGTAATAATAAGCCCGGCCACGATGTTGTAGGTACTTACGCCGGCCGCGCGTATAATGAGATAAGCTACCCGTGTTTCCAGACCGGTTGTCGCTATGGCGGCCGCCAGGAAAATGCCGGCGGCGACAAAAACCCAGCCGGAGTTGACGAAACCGCTCATAGCCAAAGGTATAGCTCTGTTTGTTCCTAAAATAGCTCCCGCTGCCCCCTTTTCCGGTGAAAAGCCTAAAGCCAGCAGCATAAATACTATCAGGGCAACAGCACTTTCGCCATAAGGCATTGCTTCGGTCATCCACATAATCACTGCGAAAAGCAGTATAGCAAGAATGCGGTGTCCGGCAACGGACAAACCGGCGGGCGTCGGCAATAACATTATTGCTATCATGAGAATAAAAGAACCTATGATTAGGCCGAGTTTTCTATCGATTTTTTTCGGGGAATTTTCTGTAGCCATTATAGCCCTCCTGTGCGTAAAATTTGTTCGTGACACTCATGTAGTGCGCCTGCATTAAGTTCAAATCATAGTGTTTCTTTGATTTTCACCATTTCCTTGGCAAAGATTGTAGTATCCTATGCAAACCGCAATCTTTTCACTAAAAACCCGTTTACTTTTTCTTTCCGTTCTCGTCATATTCATAAACGCCTTTGCCCGTCTTGCGTCCCAACCGCCCGGCTTTTACATACTGTATATGCAGCGGG
>JAISPA010000023.1 GCA_031275255.1 Acidaminococcales bacterium
CGATACCTTCTTTTTGTCTGCCCAAAAGTTCATATAGAGTTGTTGTCTCGTCATTTATGTTGATTTTAAAATCGTCGGCTAAAACCACTTCATTATTCAGGTTGCGGTCAGGATCGACCATTAAAGCCCCGGCAGAATCAATAATCCGTATTCCGCCCTGAAAAGGTTTTTTGGAATCCCTCGCCACGTTATAAACATTTACCAGCGATATACCCGCCCCTAAGACGCCCAGAACTTTATTGTTCTCATCCAGAATCGGCGCCGCCACGACAAAGTGCGGGACTTTCAGCACACGGCTTATATACAGGCGGCTGATATATACATCGCCTTTTTGAATTACTTGTTGGAAATAGTCCCGGTCGGTATAGGTATAATCCTGGGTGGCCTGTGGATTGATGGGGTTTGAATACAGCAGCTTGCCGTTCTTGTCATGGAAAAACACCAGATCAAACTGTGCGTAATTCACGTACAGCCTGTCAATTTCACCGACTAATTTGCCAAAATCACGAGGGTGTTTATTGATTTCCTTGGTGGAAGCGAGAACTATCTTGACGGCGTTGTGCATATAAAGCGAAATTTTATTGCTGATAGCTTCGGAAATGATGGTGTTTTTCTCCAATGCTTCGCTCATGGCGTGGTTTTTAACTGTGGTTATAACAATTGCCGCATTTAAAATATTTATGATCAGAACAAACACAACTGTTATCGCCGGTATCATGAATTTAAAACTTTTTAGTATGCGCATGTTCTTTCACCTTATTATGCGTGAATAATTTATCTTCGGCCTCTCTGCTGATTTCGCTTTTTGCGGAACGAGAATACATTCAGCGGGAGAAGCGGCTCCCGCTGAATGTTAGCTCCCGGTCGGGTGAACCATGTTCCCCGGCGATGGTCAGCCGGGTCCATGTTTAGCCCGCTATACTGTAAAAACCTATTAAGCCGAGGACGGCGGCGTAAAATACATTGCCTATCTCCAGCGTGATAAGTTGAATAAAGAGTTTATCTTTGTCCGTTTTTTCGCCGGCCGCCGCTAAAGACAAGGCGCCGAGCGTAGAAAACGGGCTGTAGGTTACGGCGTGGGCGCCTACGACAATTGCCGCGACTATGGCGGAAACGGATACTGTACCCATGTTTTGCGCAATACCTGCGCTGGTAGGTATGAGAGTGGGCATAACTACGCCGGAAGCGCTGGATACTGTAGACATAAGACCGGCGATAGCCGCCATTATGGCAGTGGAGGATGACGGCGTCATAATGGAGGAAAGAAAGTCAATTAAAGTCTTGATACCGCCCGCCGTGGCGATAACCTTGATAAGCACGGACACGCCGCTGATTAGAAGCAGGGTGTCCCAGGCTGTATTAGCGATGGCTTCTTTTTGCATGCGGGGGTATAAAAGCAAAAGAATGGTTCCGCAGGCAAAGCCGGTCAGCCCGATATCCATCTTAAAAACCAAAATCGCTATGACGGCAACGGCAATAAGGACAAGGGTGGTTTTTTGATCCGAACTGAAGGCGGCAGTTTTTTCCGCAACCCTTTCTTGCCCTTTGAGTTTAAGCCCGCCGAAGAAAAAATAGTAAAATATCCCTTGTATAGTGGAGGCGATCATTACACATAAAAATATTGGTGTGTAGTCGGACACGCCTACTTCAACAGACAGATTGTGGGCGATGATGCCGGAAGGGCAAAGAGGCGACAACCCGCCGGCCAGGCTGCCGGAAACAACCATACAGGCCATAAGTATCGGCGGAATATTTTCTCTTTCCGCAATGCTTTGGGCAAGCGGCGCCATAAGCGCCGTCATAACGATGGGCCCTGGCCCTATGGCGGAAAACATAGCCGGTATGATAAAAAAGATGATCGGCAGCAGTTTAATGTTGCTTCCGGCCAGACCGGCTAATTTTGCGGCCAGCAGAGACAGTGTGCCGTTGACCTTGGCAATGGCAAAGAGAAAGGTCATGCCCGCCAAAGTGAGAAACAATGAAGTGGGAAAACCGGCTATAACGTTTCTTACCGGTATGCCTACAACATAGACTCCCACAATAAAAGCCAGCAGCATGGAAACCAAACCGGTATTGACTTTGCGCTTAAACCCCGTAAAGATCGCTAAAACTAGAGTCAACAAGGTAAATATCTGTACAGACATAAGATTACCTCCTTAAATAACGCCTTGATCAGCTAATTCTTTGATTTCCTGCGCATTGTAGCCTATTTCCCGCAGAACACTTTCCGTATCCGCCCCTAATACGGGGGCGGCTTTGACTATTTGTCCGGGGCTTTTTGATAGTTTTACAGGCACGCCGGCCAGTTTTGTCTTGCCGGCAACGGGATGGGTTATTTCCACAATCATTTCCCGGGCGAGTACCTGCGGATCGTTCGCTACCTTATCCACCGTATTGATGCGGGTAAAGGGTATGGCGTTGGCTTCGAGCAGGCTGCTCCATTCGTCAGAGGTCCTTTCCGCCATAATTTCATCGCAAACAGGTTTTATTTCTTTGTGGTTTTTAGTTCTGTCGGCATTCTTGGCAAATCTGGGATCCACTATGAGTTCCGGCCTCCCGACAAGATTGCAGAAATCCGCCCAAAGTTTGTCGTTGCCTATGGAAATGATCAGATACTCTCCGTCGGCGCATTTGAACCCTTCCAGCGGCGTTACCGAAGGATGTCTGTTGCCTACGGGTTTGGGCGCCGTGCCTGTGGTAAAATAGCGTGACAGCGCGTTCTCCAGGATGGCTACCTGGCAATCCAGCATGGCAACGTCTACCTTCTGTCCTTCCCCGATCGTGTCTTTATAGTGCAGGGCGGTCAAAATGCCTACCGCTGTGAAAATACCCGCCGTAATATCGCCGATGGAAGTGCCGACGCGCGTCGGCTCGCCGCCCTCTTTGGCGGAGGTGATACTCATAACCCCGCCCATGGCCTGGACTATTGCGTCATAGGCCGGCCTTTTGGAATAAGGGCCTGTATGGCCGAAGCCGGAACAGGCCGCGTAGATGATGTCGGGTTTGTATTTGACAATATCCTCATAACCGAAACCTAATTTCTCCATTGTGCCGGGTTTGAAATTTTCCACAATGACATCCGCTTTTTCAATAAGTTGTTTGAGTATCTTTTTGCCCTGCTCCGCTTTCATGTTTAAAGTGATACCTTCTTTGTTTCTGTTGATGCTCATAAAATAACCGCTCTCGCCGTTATTGTGCGGGCCGAACCCGCGCGAATCATCGCCTTTGCCGGGCAGTTCAACATGAATCACCCGCGCGCCGAAATCCGCCAGAATCATGGTACTGAACGGCCCTGACAACACCCTGGTTAAATCAACCACGGTGATATCGCCCAAAGCTTTTTTCATTACCTTTCCTCCTTTGATTGTGATGTTTTGCAAATAGTATTGCAAAAATCATGCCAAACAGGAGTTTTTTTATAAGCAAGCAATAACGGGCATAATGACATGACATCAACCGGCATAATTATAAAAATGGTTAATATATGACTTATTTTTTCTGGAAATGTTTAAATATTAACCATTTTCACGGTTTATCGAAATTTTCTTCAATAGTGCTTATAATTCAAACGCGCTTGCGGAAAGGTGCAATTTAAAATCAAATTGTAAAGTTGTAAAATTGCTTTTGCGAAATTTCGTAATATATATTTATTTTTACAACAATCAGCGGTATAATATATGTGTTAATATTTTGCTTTATCGTTTCCATTGACTGTCTGCCTGGCCGCGCCGAATATCCTCGGCCGCCGCAAAATCTCATCAATACAATAAAAAACTGCCATGGCGAAGCCATAGCAGAAGCGGCGGAAATACTAAGCGGCCGCGAGAAAATGAAGCGGGCGGGAAAATGTTGGCGGCCGGCAGAAGGCGCCTGTCCCACACAGGCCCCTGGCGGCCAATAGGTCGCGTCAGTTCAATAGAAAAGAAGAACTTTTGTAAAATTTAAAAAGGGGTTATTTGGATGTTTTGCCAAAACTGCGGCAAAGAAGTGTCATACCAAGCTATGTCTTGCCCCAACTGCGGGCATCCGCTTAATGTCCAAAGAGGGAAAAGCGCCAAGTCATGGGGAATTACGCTTTTGTTATGCCTGTTTTTGGGAGGTATCGGGGGACACAGGTTTTATGTTGGTAAACCCGGCACCGGTATACTGCAACTTTGTACGTTGGGCGGATTGGGAATTTGGGTATTAATAGATTTAATAATGATTTTATGCGGTAAATTTAAAGACGGGCAAGGGCTGATCATAGGGGAATGACCGCAAAATCCATTCCACGGCAGGCTATTTCCGTCATTTTTGTACAGACTTGCCCTGATATTTTGAATAGAACGGGGCTTCGTTCCGCAGGGGACGCTGAGGAATAACGGCTCACAGTCTATTGATAAAATCATCGGGCGCGGCAGGCATCGGGCAATTTCCCGCCGCGCCCAAGTTACAGGAGGCGTTGCAGTATGGATTATGATATTGCGGTCATCGGCGGCGGACCGGGCGGATATGTAGCCGCCATACGCGCAGCCAGGCTGGGTGCGAAAGTCGTCTTGCTGGAAAAAGATGCGCTCGGCGGCACTTGCCTGAATCGGGGCTGCATCCCGACCAAAACGCTGATCGCCAGCGCCGGCCGGCTGCGGGCATTGAAAAATTGCCGGGAATTCGGCCTGAAGGCCGAAAATATCGGTTTTGATTTTGCCGCCGTCATGGCGCGCAAAAATTCGGTGGTCAGCCAGCTGCGTGCCGGAACGGCCAACCTGGTAAAAGCGGGCGGCGTGGAATTTATCAACGCGGCGGCGCGTCTTTTGCCCGACAAGACCATAGCGGCCAAATTTCCCGACGGCCGGGATACAATCAGCGCGGGCAGGATAATTATCGCCGCCGGTTCCAAAGTCTTCCTGCCGCCGATAGACGGTTCCGGCCTGCCGGGAGTAACCGGCAGCGACGAATTGCTGGAAATCGATAATTTGCCTGAAAGCATGACGATTATCGGCGGCGGAGTAGTAGGTATGGAATTTGCCGGGATTTTCCAGGCTTTCGGCTGTCAGGTAACAGTAGTGGAAATGCTGCCTAACATCCTTGACCGTATGGACAAAGACATAATTGCCAGGCTGAGTTTGTCTTTGCGCAAACAGGGCGTCAAATTGCTGACGGCTGCACGGGTCAAGAGCATTGCCCGTAAAACCCCCGCGCTTTCCGTAACCGTGGAAAATTCCCAAGGCGAGCAGGAAATCCTTTGCGAGAGAGTCCTTTTTTCCGCCGGACGGGTACCCGCTGCGGACGGGCTGGGCATGGAGGAGGCGGGAGTCGCTTTCGATCGGCGGGGCGTTTCGGTCAACGAACGGCTGGAAACAAACGTGGCCGGCATCTACGCCGTAGGCGATGTGACAGGGCGTTCCATGCTGGCGCACGCCGCATCGGCGGCAGGGGCAATCGCGGCGGAAAACGCCTGCGGGCAAGCTAACGCGATGGACTTCGACAACATACCGGCCTGTGTCTTTACCGCGCCGGAAGCCGCCGGCGTGGGCTTGACCGAGCAGGACGCGCGGCGGGAAGCACGGGACGTGCTTGTAAGCAAATTTAACTTCGCCGGCAACGGCAAGGCGGCGGCGGACGGGGAAACCGACGGTTTCGTCAAATTGCTTGCCGACGGCAAAACGCACGCGGTGCTGGGCATGCATATTATGGGCCCGCACGCCGGCGACATTATCATGGAAGGCGCCCTGGCCATAAAAAACAGGCTTACGGCCGAGCAATTGGCGCATACCATTCATCCGCATCCGACTTTTTCCGAGACGGTCATGGAATGTGCGCACGGAATATTCGGCGAACCGATACACCAGATCAAAATCGGCCGCAAATAATTCCTTTGACCATGTAAATTCGGGAGTATAACCGCAGAATTTACACCAGTATTTTTCGGTCTTTTCGATCAGGCTTTTGCCAAACGGCGCTTTGGCGGGAACTTTGCCGGGGCGCTGTTTGCGTTTTATTGCGGAACTGCCCCTCTCTGGCAAGACAAGCTTTCACCCTTCCGGGGACGGGCTTGCCCCCCCTAATCCCCCATTCGGGAATATCTAAAAGATATGGCGCAAGTTTAGGCCACGGGCAGGGCTTCTAACGGGCAAACTGTATTTGCCGGCTGTGCCTTGCCGAGGGGCGGGAACTAATACTGAAAAACGAGGAAAAAGCAAAATGAATATACGTCTTGAGCAGCCCGCAGATAACAAAGAGTGGAACAACTGACCTTCGCGGCGTTTGAAACAATGTAATTGCCCGGACGGACGTATACTGACGAACATTACCTCGCATACATTATGCGTGATTCGGCAGCGTTCGTGCCGGAACTTGATTTTGTCGGCGAGGTTGACGGCGAAATCATCGCCAACATTATGTGTGCGAAAAGCAAAATCGCCCGGCCCGACGGCGACAAGCTTGCAATACTTACATTCGGCCCCGTTAGCGTTAAGCCGGAATGGCACGGCCGCAGGTTTGGCGCGGAGATAATCCGTCACAGTCTTGACTGCGCCCGCGATTTGGATTATGGCGCGGTGATTATCGTCGGGCATCCGCAATATTATCCGCGTTTCGGGTTCAAACCGGCGAACGGGTATGGGTTGACTATGCCGGATGGCGGCACATTCGCCGCTTTTATGGCATTAGAATTGAAACGCGGCTATCTCGGCGCGGCCGGCGGCAAGTGGCATGCGGATAAAGTATTTGAAATCAACATAACCGCGTTTAGTGAGTGGAATAAGGTGTTTCAGGCAAGGCGAAAGTGATTTTTTGCGGTATCCCGTATTAGCTTTATAAAACACCGAAATCCCGGGCAGCGGCGTTAAAAGAGTCGCCGGCCGGCTTGACATGGACGCGTTCACGATTACCGTTTCGCTTTATATTTTCTGTTCCGGTCCGCTCCTGGCGCGACGGCCGCGCCCCCGGCGGCAAGCTGTGAAAGCACATGGCGAACGGTTATTTTGCGCCGACGATAATTTTATTGTTGCATTAATTTCCGCTGAATACCAGTATATATTCATACTGCCGTTGAGCGCCTGTCTTTGGGCGTATTTTCCGCCACGCTTTATTCGGCATTGAAAAATTTTGTCTTGAACGATACTTCATCCCTTGCCGCCTTTTCAGGAAAGCTTGCTGCATTTTAATGTTTCGGCAAAACACCCGTTACAGGAAACACATTGCGAGGGAGTAAGATCGCCGGCTTTCCACCGTTTTACCAGGCCGGGCTCCCTGACAAGCGGGCGGGAAAGCGAAATGGCCGCTATATTGCCTCTGTTTAGCGTCTCCTCGGCGAAATCCGGCGAACGGTAGCCGCCAACGCTGACTACCGGGATATTTACCGCGCCGGCGACTTCCATAGCGCCCCCGGCAAAAAATCCCTGTTCTTCTAACCCGATTCCCGCTTTGGAAGGTATTGATTTTGCGCCGACCGCCAACCCGGAACTTACTTCTATCGCGTCAACACCTCGTTTTTCCAGTTCTTTGCATATTGACACACATTCGTGTCCCTGCAGGCCGGGATCGGTCAAATCGGAAAAATTTATCTTGACGAAAAGCGGATAATCTTTTCCGGCTTTCAGACGGACGGCATCGCAGATTTCCATTAAAATCCGGGCTCTGTTTTCCGGGCTGCCGCCATATTCATCCTGGCGTTTGTTATAATAAGGACTTAAAAACTGACTGAGCAAATAACCGTGGGCAGCGTGAAGCTGAACGCCGTCGGCTCCCGCTTCCCGGCATTTTAAGGCGGCTTCGGCAAATTCCGACACAACGCGCTTTATATCGCTTTTACTCATAGCTTTTGCCGGCATTTTCCGCATAGCCGCTATGTCCGAAGGCGCCAGCGGATGATCGCCAAAGTCGATCTCCCTTGCTTTTGCGCCGCACTGCCCCAATTGCGCCACGATTTTACATCCGCATTGATGCGCCGCCGCAACAACGGCCTGAAAAGCGCCGCGAAAATCTTCGCCGTAAATTTTCGCCATATTGGCGCCAACGCAGGAATTATAGCCGACGCCCATCATCCCCGTAATAATAAGGCCGACGCCGCCTTCGGCGAGTTTGCTGTAAATACCCTTCATGAGCGGAACGTCGATGACGCCGTTCTTGACCGCGTCCATTTCCAGCGTGGCGCTACGTATCAGGCGGTTGGAAATTTTCAGCTTGCCAAGAAATACTTCCTCGAATAAATGTTTCATTGCCTGTCCCCCATTTTTTAATATTCGCCGCTATCACCCCGTAACATCCAAAAGTTTACCAAACGCCGGTCTTTTCCCCGCCGGGCGGTGTTGCAGAGCATCGAAGTTCGCTGACAACCTTTAGGTGTTACAAGTTAGTATGCGGCAGGTTACAAAAGATCGGTTTTGGCCAGTTCCGCCACCATGTCGCTTTTTCCCAGTACCCAAAGCACGTCGCCTTTTTCAAAAATAAGTGAAACATGCGGGTTTATCGTGGAATAAAAGCCTCTTTCCAGCCCCAGCACCAGACAATGCCATTTGTCCCTGATGTTGGAATCTTTTATGCTTTTGCCGAGCAGGAAGGACTTTTCGTCTATTATCACCGCGAAATACAACAGTTGCAGACGGTCGTCGCCGTTTTTCTGATTGATGATAAAATTTTTCAGGACGGTTTGTTCGCCGGTTTCCTCAAATTCTACGGCGCCCTTCACTTTGGCGGAGCAAAATACCGCGAGCTGCGCCTTGCTGCCAAGCACGGTCAGCCGGTCGTCCGCGCGCAGCGCGAAAGCGCCGCCCGGCATATCGGCGGTTTTGCCTTTTCTTTCCACTTGCAGGACGTTCACGCCGAATTTTTCGCGCAGCGACAGATCTTTAAGCTGCCGGCCCACGCACGGGGAGGCCGGGGGCACTTTGAAAAAAGCGACGTAAAGCTCCTCGTCCAGCCAATGGTTTTTGTTTTGGCCGCCGTCTTGCGCCGCGGCCTCCTTTTGCGCGCGCAAATGCTTCTCATTGAGATTGATCAGGAAACTCGCTTCTATGCGCAGATACTGGCCGAGCAGCCAGTCGGATGAGTGGATGCCCCAGGCGACCGCGCAGGCGATGCCAAGGAGCAGCAAAGGCGGCAGCGGCAGGAATTTAAACAATATGACCAAAATGAAGGTTATGGCGATCAGTATGCGCAAGGTATACAGCGCCAGCAAAGGCAGACGGTTGGCCTTGCTTTGAAACCACAGGGTTGACACCAGCTCCGGGCGGGAATTTTTATTAAACAAGAGATCTTTCAAAAAAGGCGACATTATAACGAGCGGCAGGACGGTTTCCAGCACATAGCCCAGCGCGCCCGGCGCCCGGCTGGCGATTATATAGCTGTAGCTGAAAGCAAAGAAGGTTATAGCCGACAAGATGACAAAATGAATCAGCAGGTTGCTGAAATACCCCCGCAAAAATTCCTGCCAGGTTTTGTTTTTCTTCTCGTTGGCCAGGGCGTCGGTGGTATAGCGGTTGAGAAAATCGACAATTTTCGCCGGCAACATTTTGCTGACTCTCGCGTAGGCAGGCTCGGCCAGGCTGACGCAAAAAGGCGTGGTAAAGGTTGTAATGACCGAAACCGCCACGACAATCGGATAAAGAAATTCGCTCGTTACCCCCAGCGTCTGGCCGAGACCGGCGATGATAAAGGAAAATTCGCCGATCTGCGCGAGACTGAATCCTCCCTGCATGGCGATTTTGAGCGAATGGCCCGAGAGAAGCAGCCCGAGGGCGGAGAAGACGGCCTTGCCGAAAATAGTGGCTATTACGACCGCGAAAATCGGCCCGGCGTATAAAGCCACCTGCGCCGGATCGACCATCATGCCGACCGAAACGAAAAACACGGCGCCAAAAAGATCCTTGACCGGCAGCAGCAAATGCTCGATCCGTTCCGCTTCATGCGTTTCGGCGAGGATGGAGCCTGTGATGAAAGCGCCGAGCGCCGAGGAAAATCCTATATGGTTGGCCAGGACTACCATGCCGAGGCACATGCCCAAAGCGGCGATCAGCAACGTTTCGTTGTTTAAGTCTTTCCTGACCCGGCGGAAAAACTGCGGGATGATGAAAATACCGAGAACAAACCAGAGGATCAGGAAAAAGGCCAGGCGCAGCACGCCCTGCAAAAGGCTCCATTGCGATATTTCGTTGTTGGCCGCGATGGTGGCGATCAAAACCATCATTACTATGCCGACAATATCCTCCACGATGAGTGCGCCGAAAACCAGCTCGGTGAACTTCTGCCCCTTTAGTTTTAAGTCGGCGAAGGCTTTGATGATGATGGTCGTGGACGACATGGACAACATGCCGCCGAGGAAAATGCTGTCCATGCTGTTCCAGCCCATAAGCTGCGCACAGGTATAGCCTATGACCATCATCGCCGCGACTTCGGTGATCGTGGTGATAAAAGCCGTATGGCCGACGCGGGTCAGTTTTTTTATGCTAAATTCCAGCCCCAGGGCGAAAAGCAAAAAGATTATGCCGATTTCCGCCCAGGTATTGATGTTTTCCTTGTCCGACACGGTAAGTATCAGGTCAAAATGCGGCCCGGCCAAAAATCCGGCGACCAGGTAGCCCAAAACCAGCGGCTGTTTGAGTCTTTTGAAAATAAGCGTCGTTATGCCGGCGACAATCAGGATAAGCGCCAGGTCGGAAATCAGATTGGGCAGATGGGTCATCAATACTCTCCTTTTTGCTTTCTGTAATTACAATTATAGCTTAATATAGCTGTTTTGCAAAATTACTTTGCAAAAGATTCCCGCCGCCGGGTAGAACCGGCCGGCGCTTTTTGCCTTTGGGCTGACCCGGCCTTCGATATTTTCCGCCGGCGCGCCGTTCAAGCAACAGCTCAACCGAAAGGGCGGGCATTTACGCCGCCCGGATACGCTTTTTCCCGCCAAAGGCGTTGCGGTCGTTATTTCCGTTTGACAGCGCCGCCGGCTTAATATATTATCATAATATAACAATGCCGCCGCCCCGCAGACAAGACGGAAAATCGCAGCGCCTGCGGGCAGGCAACAGAATACAGAAAATATTTCTTGCAGCAAGTACGAAAGACGCCTACCAAGCCGTCCGGCCTTTTTAAGAAAAAGCGGATCGTTCGAACAGGCAAAAGAAAAAAGTATGTAAACGTGCATATTCACTGGTAAAAACGGAAAACGACAGGTAACATTTTCTATATTCTGTTACCTGTCCGGCTTAGGCTAAAAGCTGAAAAATAGCCCTATTCAGTTTACCCCCGAGCTTTGGGCATAATAAGGTTTGAGAACCGGGAGATGCAGCATGTTTAAGAAAAATATTTTCTTTGTTTTGG
>JAISPA010000143.1 GCA_031275255.1 Acidaminococcales bacterium
CTATCGTTTTTTTGCAATTATCCGTCTTGCAGTCAAATATGCGCAGGGGATTGCGCTCAAGCCGGCTTTGACAATCCGGGCAGAGGCTGTCTTGTTTTTTTCGGAAAAATTCCCGCAAAACGTCGCGATAAGCCGGCCGGCACTCCGGGCAGCCGACCGAGTTTAAAAGAAGTTTTAATTCTTTAAGCCCCAGCCTGCGCAAAAAAGCGACCGCCAGCAGGATGAGCTCCGCGTCAACGTCAGGCCCCGGCAATCCCACCGCTTCCGCGCCGAATTGGTGAAATTGCCGGAACCGTCCGGCCTGCGGCCGGTCATAGCGGAACATCGGCCCGATGTAATACACTTTGCAAAGCGGATTGTCCGCGTAAAGTTTGTTTTCAATATAAGCGCGGACGACCGCCGCCGTGTTTTCCGGCCGCAGGGTAAGGCTGCGCCCGCCTCTGTCGGTAAAAGTGTACATTTCTTTTTCCACTATATCGGTCGTATCGCCGATGCCGCGCTTGAAGAGTTCCGTATGCTCAAAAACCGGCGTACGGATTTCTTCATAGCCGTAGCAGCCGCACACGGCGCGGATAGTATTTTCCAAATACTGCCAGCGTCCCGCTGCTTGCGGCAAAATGTCTTTCGTGCCGCGCGGCGCGCCTGTCAACATTAAATTCGCCTCCCGACTGTTTGCTGATTTGTTTATTTTATCACAACGCTTGTCCCCTGTTCAAGACGCGGCGGCCGAATAAGCAAAATATACGAAAAGAAGATTTGCCGCGCCGGCCTTTTTAGTTTGCCGCCCGCGTGTTATAATAGGGAAAACTATAAGAAATACTTGTAACGCGCGGAAAGAGAGGTTTTTTATTTTGAGACGTTCCGACGATGTAAAAAAGGGTTCTACCCGAGCCGCCCACCGCTCAATATTTTATTCGCTGGGCTTTACAGGGGAAGATTTTGACAAACCATTGATTGGTATTGTCAACGCGCAAAACGAAATAATTCCCGGCCACCTTCATCTGGACCAGATCGCCAAGGCGGTTAAGGAAGGCGTCTGGGCGGGCGGCGGCGTGCCGATGGAATTTCCCGCCATCGGGGTCTGCGACGGGGTGGTAATGGGCCACGACGGCATGAAGTATTCGCTGGCCAGCCGCGAATTGGTCGCCGACAGTATAGAGGCGGTCGCCTGCGGACACCGTTTTGACGCGCTGGTGCTGATACCCAACTGCGACAAAATCGTCCCCGGTATGCTCATGGCGGCGGCCAGGCTTAATATTCCCGCCATAATCGCCAGCGGCGGCCCTATGCTCGCCGGCCGGTTAAACAAGCAAAATATCGGTATAAGCAACGCTTTTGAAGCGGCCGGCCGTTTCGAGGCCGGACTGATCAGCGAAGCCGAACTGACTGCCGTGGAAAAAGCCGCCTGCCCTACCTGCGGCTCCTGCGCCGGCATGTATACGGCCAATAGCATGAACTGCCTGTCGGAAGCCATAGGAATGGCCCTGCCGGGCAACGGCACCATTCCTGCCGCCTACACCGGTATGCGCACGGCTCTTTCGCGCAGGGCCGGCCAGCGGATCATGCATCTTTTGCGGGAAAACATCCGGCCGCGCGACATTATGACGCCGGATGCCTTCAAGAACGCCATAGCCGTCGATATGGCGGTCGGCGGCTCCACCAACACCGTGCTGCACCTGCCGGCGATAGCGCATGAGGCGGGAATTGAGCTGCCGCTTTCCCTGTTCGATCAGATAGCGCGCCGGACGCCTTATCTGGTATCGCTCAGCCCCGGCGGTAAACATTTCCTGCAGGACCTCGACGAGGCCGGCGGCATACAGGCGGTCATGAAAGAGCTGAACAAGAAAAAGCTGATAGCGATCGGCTGCCTCACCGTTACCGGCAAAAAAACCGGAGAAAATTTAAAAGCCGCGGAAAATCTTGACGAGGAGATAATACACCCGATCGGCAATCCTTACCGCTCTACCGGCGGGATTGCCATACTGCGCGGCAATCTGGCCGCCGACGGCGCGGTGGTGAAAGAAAGCGCCGTTGACCCGGAGATGCTGGTCCATACCGGTCCGGCGCGGGTATACGATTCTGAGGACGCCGCGATAGAGGCGATCCTCGGCAAAAAGATAAAAAAAGGCGACGTGGTGGTTATCCGTTATGAAGGGCCAAAAGGCGGACCGGGTATGCGCGAGATGCTCAACCCAACCTCCGTCCTTTCCGGCATGGGCATGGGCAAGGAGGTCGCGCTTTTGACGGACGGACGCTTTTCCGGCGCGACGCGCGGCGCCTGTATAGGACACGTGTCGCCGGAAGCGCTGGAGGGCGGCGTAATCGGTCTTTTGCAAGACGGCGATATAATTGAGATCGACATACCAAACCGCAAGCTGGCGGCCAAACTAAGCGAAGAAGAAATCAACCGCCGCCGCGCCGGCTGGATAAAGCCGCCGGCCAAAATAAAAAGCGGCTATCTGGCGCGCTACGCGCATTTGGTTACGTCTGCCAACACCGGAGCGGTTTTGAAAGATACTTTTGAGCAATGAAATAATCCGCCTTAATATTTCTGCTTGCATTTAGGAAGCGGGATGCAAAGGGCGGGCTACGCTTTGGCGAATTTTACCCTCCCCGGAAAATCCGGCGTTTGCGCGTACCCGGGAAGGCGAGTTATCATAAGTCCGGCACGGGCGCGGCAAGGTCATATCCGCCAGGACGCAAGAGATGGGCAAAGGACGGCCGCGCCGCGCATGGCGTAAACCAATTGCGCTTGCTTTTGTTTTGCGTATAAAGGATAATATTGTCAGAGAAAGTTAAGGAGGAATTATGTTGTGAAAAAATTTTTCTCAATTTTTGCGTTGTTCTTTACTCTTTCAACCTGCGGCACAGTCTCGGCCGGAATTGAGAGGACGGCGGAGCCTTTTTCCGGCGCGATAACTTATACGAGCAAGTTCATGTTTTCCGACGACAGCCGCAACATGCACTCGATCGCGCTGGTCAGGACGATCAAGCCGCTGCGGATCGCTACTGCCGCGAAAAAATTCGAGACGGATACTTATTTTCTGCTCAATTTCACGCTGCAAGACAATGTTATGCTCGGCGACACGTTTGATATAAAGGTTTCGGAACGTTACATCAACGCCCTGCCGCTTTCTCCCGTCGTAATCGGCGGCATAGGTTTGTCAAGGGCCCCCACCGCCCGCACCGGCCCCAGGGAATTGCCGGAAATGACCACCGTCGCCATTGAAAAAGGCAAGGAGCTTATCGTCAGAGTGAATTTCTCGCCGCGCGGCAACGCTACCTATACAATACCCGAAGAAGTAGTCAAGGAATGGATCGAGGTATTGAAAATAACCGGGGAAAACCCGCCGGAGGAGCCAAAGAAATAGCCGTTTCTCCCTGCAACCGAAAGGCTGACTGGACCGTGAAGTAAATCCCGGTCCAGTCAGCCTTTTTGTGTTTGTTTTTCCGTGTACCATGCCCTGTCAATGCGGGACATAAGCATATAGTTTTTTATGTTTTTGCTCAACTTGATAGCGGGGATTGGCCTCTAAAATCAAATCGCGCAATACTTGCGGGTCGTCCGGTAAATGATAGGTACAAATCGCCAGTTTAGGGGAAAATTCTTTCAAAACATTTTGGGCGCCTTTGAGCATTTGCCGCTCCGCCCCCTCAATATCAGCTTTTATAAAATCAACGCGCGGCAAATTGTTTTCATGAACATAGCCGTCAAGATCAACGGCTTGAATATTTTCCACTTCAAATGCTTTACGGCTGGCGCCCCCTTCAATATTGGTCAGCGATGTGGTTCCCAACCCGCTTAATATTATTTCCAGCGTACTTTTTTTATCTGACAAGGCATAAGGCACGATTATTATGCCAGGATTCATTTTTGCCGTTTTTTCAAGATATAAGTCTATGACCGCCCGCACGGGTTCAAACGCATACGGCGCACAGCCTTTATAGGCGGCAAGTGCGGAAAATTCACCTACGCAAGCCCCGGCGTCAATTACAATATCGCCTTTCTCTAAATATACTTTGCCATATTCATATGGGCCTTCGCTAGTCATCAGGTAAAAATCATAATATACTGTTTGTACGTCATCCAATGAAAACCCCAGAAGATGCTGCAGCAACACATCCATAATGGTTTCACCAAAATCATCTACGGCATTGGGCAGTTTTATACCGCGCAAATCGGAAAAAGCACTATTACCGTCATAAGCAGGATGTTCTTTTATATATTTCGCCCATATCGGCCTGCCGGCAAACTTTCTCGCCATAAAGCGCGGCATATAACAGGTACGCTCTAAATACGCCATTTCTTTAAGGAAAAAATCCCAACAGCTTTCCCTGTAGTATCTCGCGTCGCCGTCTAAATTGCTGTCTGACAGCAGGATATCCCTAATGTAATTTTTCTTGGCGGCAAGCGACTTTATCTTTCCGTCTGCGGCGTAACGCTTGTTAAAAGATTTTTTCCATTTGTCCAGAATCTTTGCTGCCAACATTGCTGTTGCCTCTTTCTTTATCTAAATTGCTATACATTGTAAAGTCTTTTGCTAGTAACAGAATATAAAGATTGTTACCCGCAAAAATGGAAAGAGGCGCTTAACTGCTGGATATGAATTTTATATTCTGTCCAAACGTTTCCGGGCGCAAAATAAAAAAACGCGGAAATCCCCGCGCCTGCTTGATAAGCAAAAAAGAACAGGTAACAATCTTTATATATTGTTACCTGACTTGATACAAAGCCCAATCGTCAAATTGCAATGCTATATATAATTAACTTTTTGTTAATAACCTCAAATCCGGGTAAGTGTAACTATGTATTGATTAGAGCGGGTGATAAACGTTGTAATTAAAGGGCTTTCCGGGGAACAAAGGTTTGACAA
>JAISPA010000032.1 GCA_031275255.1 Acidaminococcales bacterium
CCGCTACGGCGGAGTATGTCTTTACAACGACTCCCGCCGCGCCGGCCGCCTCGGTCACCAGAGTGGAGGCCATCTCATCCAACTGCCGCGGCATAACCCGCCCGGCCGCTTCCAAAACAGTAACCTGTAAACCCGCCTTACAAAGCGCTTCCGACACTTTTAAACCCACCAGGCCGCCGCCGGCAACTACGGCCTTATCTCCCGGCTTTATGTGCGCGGCCAGTTTATCCGCGTCTTCTTCCTCCCAGAAAGTGTATACCCCGCGGCAATTTTCTTTAAACCACTCTGGATATACCGGGTGTGAACCGGTAGCCAGCAGCAGACGGTCATAATGCAATTCGGCGCCGTCGGAAAGCACGGCTATGCGTCTTTCCGGATGTACGCAGGATAGTCTCCGCCCGCTTATTGGCCGTATTTTATTATCCCGGCAGAAAGTTTCCGAACGAAGATAGGCGTCTTCTTTTTGCAACCCGCCGCTCAAATATTCCGTCAGGGCAATTCTGCCGCGCGGGCGTCCGGCGTCAGGCGCAAGCATGATAATATGTCCGCTGCTGTCCAACCGTCTGACGGCCTCTGCGCAAAAAACAGCCGCCGGGCCGCCGCCGGCCAATAAATACCGCATTTTAGCTCCTCAGGGTTCGTCCATACACCAGGTATCCATAAGATCTTCAAGGATGATTCGGGCGCGGCGCGGATTAAATATACCACAGGCGCAGGGGGTTGCAAGAAGTTCCGTCGCTTTTTCCAGGCTGATGCGGCCGCGCTTTATATCAATGAGCGTTTTGCGCGCCAACGCCTGTGAAACCATGCCATGCCCGCACATGGTGGTGATTTGCAGAAGGTCGCTGTGCGGCAGTAACTCCGTTTTTCCTTTGATGCCCAAAGACACTTCCACGGTATGCGGACTAAGCCCGGTCGCCGTCAGCACTTCATTCATGATTCCCAACAGGCCGGATATGGTTACCGACAAGCCCAAATCCGCTTTTTTGACTTCCGCTATAACCCTGGCAAATTCATCTTTGTCATGAAAAACGGCGTGCGCCACTGACGTATCCCGCACTCCACCCACAATATCCTGAAAGCTGGCGACATACGCGCCGCCCACTTTTACCTCTCCCATGTTTACCCAATCGTACTTACTTATTATGGAGAAAAAATCTTTCAGGGCGCGGCTGGAATTGGCGGCGTTTACGCCTTTGGCCGACATGGCCAGCATTACATAGTCCCCGGACAAGTTGTCTGTCGTACCTTTACGATGCAAGGTATGCGACATCAGCAATCCGCCCCCTTTATACAAAGGCGTCCCAACCCGATATTTATCTTACCGTTGAGCGCATAAGAACGCTTTTCCCTTTTCAGCATTTCAAGCGCGGGAATGGATAAATCTTCCTCAACGCGCGAAATAAGATCTACCGAAAAGACAGATTCTATTTCACCCGCCACTTTGTCCAGCGCGTCGAGGATTTCCGCAGCGCGTTCTATGGGTGCGATGGTCTCAACAATACACGAGAGAACCTTTTCGCCCAGGACGTCTTCTTTTAATTTGCCTGTAGCAGGATCGGCCAGTAGGCTGGTCAGAGGGTTTTGCTTTTCAAATTCCACGGCAAGAGGCGCCAGCACCATAAAAACGCGTTCAGCGTCGCGTAGGCGCGCGCCAAGAACCGGTCGTCCGAGTTCCGCCGAAATTCCGACATAGCCGCATTTGTAGCGGTTGGTAACGTCATTGGTTTTTATTTCTTCCGTGCCGCGCCCTGGCACCTTTGTTTCCTTATGGGTTATCAAAGGATTGCTGAATGTACCCCGTACGCTGCGCGGCCACGCGGCCGGGGGCTGTTCCAGCGCGTCCGTTGGGCAGGCATTGGCACGTAGGCAAACTTCGCAGTCCACACATTCATCTTCGTTAATCCTGCATTGAATCTGTCCGCCTTTGTCTTTACGGGTGAAGGCTATACAACCCATTGGGCAAAAAACCCGGCATTGGCCGCAACCTACACACTTCCCTGGATTTATGCGCATAAATTCATCTCCAATTGAACGAAACTTTATTCAACGGAAGAAAGGACTCCCGCTGAATGTTAGTCAAATCCATCCCTGACCGTCAGAGACTGGGGACTTAGGGCAGGTTCGTTCCCGACAGGGCAAGCTTGCCTCGCCGGAAAGGGTTAGTTCAGTATTAAATATGGAAAAAAGCGGACGCTTGCTCAGCATACAGGTCAGGTTCATAATAAGGCAGCAGGGATGCGAGTTTTTCACCCAAGTCGCCGTTGCCGAACGGCAGTTCCGTGGCGGTGAAAACACGAAAGCCCGCCGCCGCTAAAGCAATAGCCTCCGCCAACCCAATCCCGTCGGTAATTTCCGGCAAGAAAACGCCTATATGTTTTTGCCTGTCGTGAAATTGCAAAATAGCCGTTACATTGTCGGCGGAATAGGCTATCTTGGAATCGCCGGCACCATATTTGGCAATAGCGGCAACCGCCTCGCCCGCGATAATGCAAGATACGCCGCTTTGAGTCAGTTTCTGCATAAGGTTCAGCGACAGCGCGTCGACAGTCTGCTTAATATTACCGCCGCCGCCAATCAATGCCAGCGGCCCCCGGAAGTTTCTTGCGGCGTCGGCAAGGGGCGTTAGCTTTACATCCACCGGAGCGCCGGCCGGCTGTGTTTTTTTGCCGTTACGGTTTTTACAAGCCGCGCGCGCCTTTAGCAAAACTGTTTCAGCGGTAACGCGTCTATCCAATATGACTGTATGATATTCAGCAACCGCGCCGCGCATCAGGCTGACGCCCCGTTCGTCCAGAAGAAGGGCGTCCACCAACCCGGTTAAAAGGGCGAATTCAGAGTCGCAAAAAGAGGCCGCCGCGTCATAACCGGGCAAGACCTTTCCCAGCGTCGACAGCTTTACATCCGGGGCGCAAAGGTCTTGCAGCAAATCTTTCGTAGGATTATGCACACATATATTTACTTTGTCCAAGGCCAAAACACCCGGGCCTACCTTGATACGCCCGGCGGCACTCGGGGTATTTTCATCCAAAAAGCGGCGTGCGGCGTCTATTATAGAAGAAAATTGATCTTCTTCCGTCGCCGGCTCGCCCAGCAAACGCATGATTGTACGATAAACAAGATCATCGGGGAGAAAACCGCAGACAGTCTTTTGTTCTTTTGGCGCGAAAGGATTCAGCCGGCAGGGCCCCAAAAGGCAATCGGCGCAAAAAAGACCGAGACGGGCAAACCCATCCTGCGGCAAACTTTGTTCGTATCTGTCCCAACTAAGCAACAAGCCATTTTCCCGCGCCCAGCGAAAATAAGGCTGGAAATTCGCATAAGCGGTCTTTCTCCTGATTTGCGCCATAGTATTTACCCCCGCAGTTTCAATTATTACAAAGGATGACGGCCCGTCGCCGCGCGCGGTTCTTTTCTTCTATTTCTGCCGGCGTAAGCAGAGAAATAGCTTTGGTCGGACAAGCAGACATGCAGTAGGGCTCCTGCATACGGAAACAGCGGTCGCATTTTTCCGCCGCATGCTTTTCCGCCGCAGGAGCGATTACACCATAGGGGCAAGCCGCGACGCACATCCAGCAGCAAAGGCATTTATCGGCGTCTATATAGCTGCAGCCGCTTTCCCTGTCTACCCGCAAAGCGCCTGTCGCGCAGGCGCTTACACAAGGGAAGTCTTCGCATTGACGGCAATGTACGACACGCGCCGTCCACCCATTGCCTTCTACATATATCCGCGCCCGCGCCCGGGGCTTCTCCCGCGCTGCGCCCGGAAGGGTTTTTGACACAGAACCGCGTTTTACGGCGCAGTGCAATTCACATGTTTTACAGCCCATACATAAATTCTGATCAACATAAAATCGCCTTGTTGGCATAATATACCTCTTGCCGACCGCGCGGTGCAAAATGCAGGCAAACCGTAAAGTTCGGCGATGATTTCAAGCAAAGCAGCATGAAAAATCAGCCGCAAAGATACCATAATTTTAGCCGGGGACCAGTATAACGTATACCCGGTATTTTGCGCCCTTACTTTTGCTCCGCCCAGCGGCGCTGGATATGGTCATTGCCGTAGCGTTTCCGCCAGATGGCTGTATTCGACCACTTTGTAGGCTTTGCCGGATTCGCCGTCTATGCCGATCGCCTGCTGTGGGCAGAAAGCGGCGCAGTGCTGGCAGCTTACGCAGGTATCGGCGATATAAAAGCCGCCGTCCTTGTCTGTACTTATGGAAGCGGCCGGGCAAATGTTCCGGCAGAAACCGCATTTTATGCAGTATCGCTGGTTTATTTTAAGCGGAAATATTTTTTTGAAAAGCCGCCACGGTTTCTCCCCGCCGGCCAGGTTGTGGAAAAATCCCGACCAGGGCGCGAAGGTTTGTTCCCAGCGGCTTTTTCCCGTGAGCAATTGCCCCGCGAAGTTGGCGGCCTGAACGGCAGCTTCTTTTATGATATTCTGGTTGGAAAGCGATGTGGGATTGAGGTTTTTGCCGTAATTTGACGGCATTTTCAATATACGGCTGCCGATCGGCCGGTAGCCTTTATTGACAAGCAGTTTTCTGATCGGTTCTTGCATACCGAATGAATTCGCGGCCATGCTGCCGATATGGAATACTTCCCGCCCGCCGCCGGGCGGCAGACCGCGCAAAAATTTAATTATGAAAGGATAGGTGGCCATACAGGCCACAGGAAAAGCTACTCCCAGCACCCGCTCCGGCCCTGCGGCGAAAAACCGGCCGAGCGGATAAAGCGCCGCCTGGCAGTTGTTGTCGTTAAAGATGCCGGCAACGGTTTCCGCCAGCAAAAAGGTGTTGCCTGACCCGGAAAAAACATAAATATCCGCTTGTTTGCTTTCCATAATTCATATCGCCTGCCTTAGTTTTGTGTTGGCAACCATAAATTCCGCCAGTTCCGGCCGGTTCATCGTATAAAGGTGCACGCCGCGCACTTTGTTTTCAATGAGGTCTTCTATCTGCCGCGCCGCGTATTCCAGTCCGGCTTTTTGCATTTCCGTTTGGTTTTGTCCGTACTTGTCCAGCAAAAGCCGTAATTTTGGGGGAATGGAAGCGCCGCACAAGGCGCAAATGTGTTCTATCTGTTTTCGGGAAAACACGGGCATGATCCCGGCCGAGACAGGCAATGCAACCGACGAGCAGTCGAGTTCTTCCATAAGGTCGTAGAAAAAAGCGT